>JBBSBO010000367.1:0-3999 GCA_038251215.1 Caldilineales bacterium | reverse complement strand
GTGGCGAGCACGATGCGGTTTTCGCCGCCGGGGACGGGTGCGGCATCGGCTGCGGGGGCTGCCGGCGCGGCCGGGGCCTGCACGGGCTGGCAGGCCGCGCCCAGCGCTACGAGGAGAATCAGGAACAGGGAGACAAAGAACTTGCGTTGCATACAGCATTCCTTTCTGGGTGACAACAAACGGTAGAGAAACGGTTGGGTAAACGCTTGGCTAGTAGATCATCTCCCCGCGCACGAAGGCGGCGGTGCGCGGGTCGCGTGGCGAGTCGAAGAACGGCCCGGCTTCGTCGACTTCGACGATGCGCCCTTCCAGCATCAGCGCCACGCGCTGGGCCAGGCGCTTGGCTTGGAAGACGTTGTGCGTGACCAGGACGATGGTCGTGCCCTGTTCGCGGTTGAGGCGCGCCACGATTTGCTCGATCAAGCCCACGTTGTAGGGGTCGAGGTTGGCGGTCGGCTCGTCGAGCAGCAGCGCGTCGGGGCGCAGGATCATGGCGCGGGCCAGGGCCACGCGCTGCGCTTCGCCGCCGGAGAGGGTGCGCGCCGGCTGTCCCGCCAGGCGGCCCAGGCCGACCTCGTCCAGCGCGGCGTGGATGCGATCGGCGCGGTCGCTTTGGCCGCGCAGGCGCAGGCCATAGCCAACGTTCGCCGCCACCGTGCGCCGCAGGAGTACGGGCTGCTGGAAGACGGTGGTGACGCGGCGGCGCAGGGCCAGCGGCGCCTCTTGGCTGCCGTCGAAGACGACGCCACGGAAGCGGATCTCGCCGGTGGTGGGCGGCTCCAGGAAGTTGAGCAGGCGCAGGAAGGTGCTCTTGCCCATGCCGCTCGGCCCGATGATCGCCAGGATTTCGCCGCGGCGGATGTCCAGGCGCGCCACGTCCAGCACGGTGCGGCCTTCGTAGCGCTTGGTCACGTGGCGCACGGTGTAGAGGACTTCGGCGCCGGGCGCGGTGTCGGGTGCAGCAGCGGGTGCGGCAAGTGGACGGTTGCCGTCGCGGGCGTCGGTCATCGGCTGCGGGTTATGCGTCATTGAGGCGGGTTTATCCGTCATCCGTCAGGCGTCAAACATCAATCAAAAGGAGCGCCCTTGCAGGCGCACGACGATAAAGTTGGTCAGAAAGGCGATGCTCACCAGGATGATGCCGAGGGCGATGGCGAGGTCGAAGTTGCCTTTGCTGGTTTCGAGCACGATGGCGGTGGTGAGCACGCGCGTGCGCCCTTCGATGTTGCCGCCTACAATCATGACCGCGCCCACCTCGGAGATGATGCCGCCGAAGCCGGCGACGACCGCCGCGATCACGCCGATGCGCGCCTCGTCGAGTACGGCCCAGGTTCCCTGCCACTTGGAGGCGCCCAGGGCGCGCACTTGCAGCCGCAGCGCCGGGTCGACGCCGGTGACGGCGGCCATGGTGAAGCCGGCGACGAGCGGAAAGGCGATGATGACCTGCGCCACGATCATCGCCGCGGGCGTGAAGAGGGCGGGGATCAACGGCCAGTTGTGGCTGCCCAGCGGCCCGCTGCGCGAGAGCATGAGGTAGACGAAGAGGCCGATCACCACAGGCGGGAAGGCCATGCCGGTATAGATGGCGGTCACAGCCAGCCGTCTGCCCGCAAAGCGATTCAGCCCCAGCAGTACGCCGCCCGGAATGCCCAGCGCCGTGCTGATGACGAGGGCAATGCCGGAGACGCGCAGCGACAGCGAGACAATTTCAAAGAGCGTGGGGTCGCCGGAGACAATTAGGCGCAGCGCCTCGAGCACCCCGCGGACAAAATCGCTAATCGGAGTGCTCCTCTAGAGTTCCGCCAGGACTTGGCCCATGTGCGAGGTTTCATAGCCGCCCAGCGCGGCCACGCGGCGCAGGAAGGCGGGCGCGGGCTTGCGCAGCAGCTCCAAGAGCGGGGCCAGCAGTTCGCCTTCGTAATGTTCGCGCGGGATCACCAGGTCGTAGCGTTCGCTGAACAGGGGGATAAAGTCCAGGTGTTGGGCGTGGGCGGCGGCTTGGATGCCCAGGCCGCAGTCGGCATCGTCGCCGGCGACGGCGGCGGCGACGGCGGCGTGCGAAGATTCTTGGCGGGCGTAGCCGTCGATCTGGGCGGCGTCGAGGCCGCGCTTGCGCAACTCCAGGTCGAGCAGCAGGCGCGTGCCCGCGCCCTGTTGGCGGTTGACGAAGCGAATGCCGGGGCGCAGCAGGTCTTCCAGATTGGCGATGGCGTGCGGGTTGCCGGGCGCCACGATCAGCCCCTGGCGGCGCTCGACAAAGCCGAGCAGGATTACGTGGCGGCCATAGGGCGTGAGTACGCGGCGGATGGCGCCGACGTTGTAGTCGCCCGTCTCTTCGTCGAGCAAGTGCGAGCCGGCGAGGTGGGCCTCGTTGCGCTGCAAGGCCATCAGCCCGCCCAGGCTGCCCACGTGCGCCGAGACGAGCGTGAGGCTGGGGTGCTGGGCGTGCAGCATATCGCCGAGCAGGTCGAGAGTCATGTCGTGGCTGCCCACGGCGACGATGGCCCCAGGCGCGTTGTGGAGCGCGGGTCGAATGGCGGCGAGCGGGTGCGCGGCCGCGTCGTCGGGCTGCGCGGGCGGCTGTTCGAGCAGGGCGGCGGCCTCCGCCCCGTTGACGCGCAGGCCGGGGACGGCGGCGTAGAGCGACGGGTTGGTTGTGACGAGCGTGGCGTCCAGACAGAGCGCCTGCGCGGCCAGCATTTGGGCCAGGCCGACGTCGCCGCCGCGCGGTTCGCCCCACCAGGCGATCACCTGGCCCAGCAGGCGGGCGGCGTCGGCGTCGAAGTCCACCACATGCAAGGGTAGCAGGAAGCGCTCGAGGGCAAAGCGGTTCTGCCCCGGGTTGCGGCTGCTTTCGGCGCGCGCTTGCAGCACGGCGACGCTGAGCGCCGAGATCGCCACTTCGCCGGGGCCAAAGCGGCTGAACGCAGGCAGCAGGCGCCGCGGGCGCGTGCGGATCAGATGCAGGCAGAAGGAGGTGTCGAGCAGCACGCGGGCGCGTCCGGCGAACTCGGGCTGCGGCGAGGCGTTAGGCGCGGGCATCGGCCACAAAGTCCTCGGTGAACAGGTCCAGGCTGTCGAAGAGCGACTCCCAGGGTGCGGCGTAGGGCAGGAGCATGACGCTGTTGCCGATGCGTTGGATGTAGACCTGCTCGCCCTCAAAGCGGAATTCTTTGGGGAGACGCACGGCCTGGCTCTGTCCGTTCTGGAATAGCTTGGCAGTCTTCATAGGAGTATATACTAACAGTCTATATTGATCTGGGCAAAAAACAGACAAACAAGAAGACAAACCGCAAAGGCGCAAAGAACCGCTGTGATTCTTTTGTTTTTCTTGTTGTTTGCTGTTCTTCGCGACCTTTGCGCCTTTGCGGTTTGCTTTTTTACGTGCGTTCGACAGCGCGGCGGTAGACGTGGAGGGTGGCGCGGGCGGCGGCTTGCCAGGTGAAGGGCGCGGCTTGGGCGAGGCCGCGGCGTTGCAGCTCGGCGCGCAGCGCGGGCTGGCTGATGAGGAGCGCCAGCCCGGCGGTCCAGGCGTCGACGGCGCGCGCGGGGGCGAGCAGGGCGGCTTGGCCCGCCACCTCGCGCAGGCTGGGGATGTCGCTGCACAGGACGGGCGCGCCGCAGGCCATCGCCTCGAGCACGGGCAGGCCGAAACCCTCGAAGACGCTGGGATAGACAAAGCCTAGCGCGGCGCGATACCAGGCGGGCAGCTCGGCGTCCGGCACATAGCCGGGGAAGATCACGGCGTCTTGCAGGCCCAGGGCGGCGGTCTGGGCAAAGATGGCGTCGTAGAACCAGCCTTTGCCGCCGGCGATGACGAGGCGGATGTCCTGGTCGGCGGGGGCGGCCTGGGCGCGCCAGCGTGCGTAGGCGTGCAGGAGCGTCTCCAGGTTTTTGCGCGGCTCCAGCGTGCCCACAAAGAGCAGATAGCGGGCGGGCAGTTGCTTGGTCGCGCGGAAGGCGGCGTTGGCGCTTGGGTCGTGTGCGGGCGCGGGCGCG
>JBBSBO010000366.1:0-3999 GCA_038251215.1 Caldilineales bacterium | reverse complement strand
GGTCAGGATTCGCGCCCGGCGGCTGCCGGGTCACTTGATCAAGAGGCCGGTCTTGGGGTATAACCAACCTCGATCCGGCAGAATTATGCGCTTTATGGCAATACGTCATCGAGGAAGCTGCACGCTTCCTCGATGAGTGACGCAGTCTATATCAGAGTGAGCGGCGCGTCCTTCAAGGCGGAGGGACGCCAGGTCATCGCTGACCCCGGTTGAGTTGACCTCGACTGACCAGGCTAGGCCCATGGCGCCCCCGTTCCCGTGAAGTGATGAGGAAGGACGCACGAATGCACAAGACCAGCACAATTGACGCCGTAAACACGGGTGAGTACACGGAGGCTCGCGCCTACGCGCCGGCGCACGGATTACCGCCGCGCCAGGGCCTGTATGACCCGCGCTACGAACACGACGCCTGCGGCATTGGTTTTGTGGCCCACATCGAGGGTCGGCGCAGCCATGCCGTCTTGCAGATGGGGCTGGAGGCGCTCGCCAACCACTCGCACCGCGGCGCCGTGGCGGATGACCGCAAGACGGGCGACGGGGCCGGCATTCTCACGCAGCTGCCCTACGAGTTCTTCAAGCGCGAGCTGCTGCGCCTGGGCGTGGAACCGCCGCCCGCCGGCGATTTGGCGGTGGGGCAACTTTTCCTCTTTCGCCAGGACCCCGAGGATCGCGACCACGCCCGTGGCATTATCCGCGACGTGTGCGCCGAGTTCCGGCTGGAAGTGCTCGGCTTCCGCTCCGTGCCGGTGATCGATACGGCGCTGGGCCATCGCGCCGAGGCCAGCCGTCCGTGGATGGAGCAGGTGGCCGTGCGGCGCACGCCCGCCGCCTGTGAGCCGGGCGACGACTTCGAGCGCATGCTCTACCTGGCGCGCAAGACGATCATGAACCGTGCGCGGGCGGGCGGCGTGCAGCGGCTCTATATCGCCAGCTTCAGCAGCCGTACGATTGTCTATAAGGGGCTGGTGCTGGCTGCCGAGTTGTCGCACTTTTACCCCGACCTGAGCGACTCCGACTTCACCACGGCCATCGCCGTCTTTCATCAACGCTACAGCACCAACACCTTCCCCACCTGGGAGCGGGCGCAGCCCTTCCGCATGATCTGCCACAACGGTGAGATCAACACGCTGCAAGGCAATGAGAACTGGATGCGCGCCCGCGAAAGCGACCTGGCGCACCCGCTGTGGGGCGACCACGTCGCTAAGCTGCGCCCCATCATCGCCGGCGAAAGCAGCGACAGCGGCAAGCTGGACAATCAACTGGAGCTGCTCGTGCGCAGCGGGCGCGACGTGCGCCACGCGCTCATGATGATGATCCCCGAAGCGTGGGAACGGCTGCCCGAGGGCGAATCCAGCCCGGAGCGCCGCGCCTTCTACCAGTACCATAGCGCGCTGATCGAGCCGTGGGACGGTCCCGCCGCGGTCACCTATACGGACGGGCGCATCGTGGGCGTAATCCTGGACCGCAATGGCCTACGCCCTGCGCGCTACGTCGTGCTCGACAACGGCTTGGTGATCAGCGCCAGCGAGGCGGGCGCGGTGGCGTATGACGAGTCGCGCGTTGTGCGCAAGGGCCGCCTCGGCCCAGGGCAGATTATGTGCGTGGACACGACCTCCGGCCTGATCATGGGCGATGAGGAGATCACGCGCTACTTCGCCACGCGCCGCCCCTATGACCGCTGGGTGAAGGACAACCTCGTCAACCTGGACGAGCGCATCAAGCAGGACGCGCGCGGCGCCGGCCCAGCGCCTGCTCTCGAAGGTTACGATGCCTCTGCCGGGCCGTCGCTGGTGCAGCGCCAGCTTGCCTTTGGCTACACCAGCGAGGAAATGGTGGTGGTGCTGCGCCCGATGGTGGTGGAAGGCCACGAGCCGATCGGTTCGATGGGCGACGACGCGCCGCCCGCTGTCCTCAGCGACCTGCCGCGCCCGCTCTTTCAGTACTTCAAGCAGCGCTTCGCCGAGGTCACCAACCCGCCCATCGACCCGCTGCGCGAGGAAATGGTGATGAGCCTGCGCGTGATTCTGGGCCGCCGCGCCAACTTGCTCATGGAGATGCCGGAGGCGACGCGCCTGGTGGAGCTGGCCTCGCCCGTACTTAAGCCGGCGCAGATGGCTGCGCTGGCGGCGCTGACCGAGCCGGAGTTTCGCACGGGCACGGTTCGCGCCACCTGGGAGCTGCCCGCCGAGCAGAGCGACGCGGCCGCAGGACAGGCGCTGTGGGCCGCCGTGGATCGCCTTTGCCACGCCGCCGAGGATGCCGTGCGTGAGGGCGTGCGCATCCTCATCATCAGCGACGCGGGCACGGACGCGTACACGCTACCCATTCCCGCCTTGCTGGCGGTGGGCGCGGTGCATCACCATTTGATGCGGCAGGGGCTGCGCATGAGCGCGAGCCTGGTCTGCGCCGCCGGCGAGCTGCGCGAGGTGCATCACTTCGCGGCGCTGATCGGCTATGGCGCCAATGCCGTCTATCCCTATTTGGCCTATGAGACCATCGCCGAGATGGTGGCGGAGGGGCGCCACAGCGAAGGGTTGACGTTGGCGCAGGCCATCGGCCATTTCGTCAAGGCCGTGGACAAGGGCCTGCTCAAGATCATGAGCAAGATGGGCATCAGCACGGTGGATAGCTATTGCGGCGCGCAGATATTCGAGGCGCTGGGCATCGGCGAGGAGCTGCTGGATGTGGCCTTTGCGGGCACGCCCAGCGTGCTGGGCGGTGTGGGCTTTGACGTGGTGGCGCGCAACGCCATCATCTGCTCGCAGCGCGCCTATCCGCAGGCGGAGACAGCCAAGCCCCCGCGCCTGGACAGCTGGGGCCTGTATAAGTCGCGGCGCGGCGGCGAACTCCATTTGTGGAGTCCCGAGGTCGTCCACGCACTGCACGCCGTGGCGCGGGCCGCATCACCGGCGGGGAGCCTGGAGGCGCACAAGCGCTATGCCGCGCTGGTCAACCATATGAAGCTGGCCCCGCGCCATCTGCTCGACTTCCAGCGCACGCGCCCGCCCATCCCGCTGGCGCAGGTGGAGCCGGCGGAGCGTATCCTGGCGCGCTTTAGCACCGCGGCCATGTCGCACGGCGCGCTCAGCTCCGAGGCGCACGAGACGCTGGCGGTCGCCATGAACCGGCTGGGCGGCATGAGCAACAGCGGCGAGGGCGGCGAGGCCAAAGACCGCTACTTTACCGAGCGGGCCAGCAAGATTAAGCAGGTGGCGTCGGGCCGCTTCGGCGTCACGCCCAGCTATTTGATGAGCGCCGACGAGTTGCAAATCAAGATGGCGCAAGGCTCCAAGCCGGGCGAAGGCGGCCAATTGCCGGGGCACAAGGTCTCGGCGGAGATCGCGGTGCTGCGCCACAGCACGCCGGGCGTGGCGCTGATCAGCCCGCCGCCGCACCACGACATCTACAGCATCGAGGACCTGGCGCAGCTGATCTACGACCTCAAGACGGTCAACCCCACGGCCAAGATCAGCGTCAAGCTGGTGGCGCAGGTAGGGGTGGGCACGATTGCGGCGGGCGTCGCCAAGGGCTTTGCCGACGTGATCCACCTCAGCGGCAACGTGGGCGGCACGGGCGCCAGCCCGCTCAGCAGCATCAAGAACGCGGGCCTGCCCTGGGAGATCGGCCTGGCGGAGACGCACCAGGTGCTGCTCGCCAACGGGCTGCGCACGCGCGTCACGCTGCGCGCCGACGGCGGCCTTGCCAGCGGCCGCGATGTGGTGATGGCCGCCATGTTCGGGGCGGACGAGGTCAGCTTCGGCACCAGCGCCATGATCGCTGAGGGCTGCATCATGGCGCGCGTCTGCCACAAGAACACCTGCCCAGTCGGCGTCGCCACACAGGACCCGGAGCTGCGCGCCAAATTCGACGGCACGCCGGAGATGGTGATGCAATTTATGACAGCCATCGCCGAGGAGGTGCGCGAAATCCTGGCGCAACTAGGCCATCGCAGCCTGGACGAGGTGATCGGCCATCCCGAGATGCTGCACCAGGTCGTGC
>JBBSBO010000365.1:0-4016 GCA_038251215.1 Caldilineales bacterium | reverse complement strand
TGTCGTCTTGCTTGCTCCAACACCGGCGCGCCCTCGCCTACAACTCGCCAAACTCCTCCACAATCCGAGCGATATGGCGGGCGGCGTTGTGGAAGTTCTCGATCAGCATGTGCTCGTCCGGGGCGTGCGTGCGCCCGCCGTCGTGGCCCACGCCCGGGCGAATCACCGGGATGCCGCCCAGCGGCTGGGCGAAGGCGTAGATGGGCGAGCTGCCGCCCACCAGCGGCTCGATCTGCGCGGGCATGCCGTAGACTTCCTCGCCCGTGCGGATGCAGAGCTTAACCAGCGGGTCATCGGCGGGCACTTTGGCCGGCCACATCGCGCCCAAGCGCGTCAACTCCACGTCGGCGAAGCCCTGCGCGTCCAGGTGGGCACGCAGCTTGGCGAAGAGGTCGTCCGGGTCCTGGAAGGGCACCAGACGAAAGTCGATCTTGACCGACGCTTCGTGCGGGATCACGGTCTTCATGCCGCCGCCCTGGTAGCCGGTGGTGATGCCCTGGATGTTGCACGTGGGCGAGAAGACGGCGCGCTCGAGGTCCTTGCCCGTCAGGCCGTTGACAAACTCGCGGATGCCCAGCTCCTGGCGTAGACGGGCTTCAGGGTCGGGCATGGCGTCGAACAACTGCTCTTCCCGGGCCGTGGGCGGCAGCGCGTCGTCATAGAAGCCGGGGATGAGGATGCGCTCGTCCGGCCCCTTGAGGCTGCTCAGCACGCGCACCAGCCGCCAAGCTGCGCTGGGCAGCATGTGTGCGCCGCCGGAGTGCGCGTCCATTGTCATGGTCTGTACGCGCAGCTCCACCGCCAGCACGCCGCGCGCGCCCAGCGTGTTGATAGGCCGCCCGCTGGGGTCCACGTAGCCCTGTTCCCAGATGGCTCCGTTACAAGCGAGCAGCTCTTTGTGCTCCAGCACAAACTGGGCAATGTGCGGGCTGCCGATCTCTTCCTCGCCCTCCACGACAAAGGTGATGCCGCAGGGCAGCGCGCCGCCGTGCGCGGCCCGCACCGCGTCGACCGCGGCCAGGCGGGCGATCAGCTCGCCCTTGTCGTCGATGGCCCCGCGCGCATAGAGCGCGCCGTCGCGAATGGTCGGCTCGAAGGGCGGGTTGGTCCACAGCTCCAGCGGCTCGGGCGGCTGCACGTCATAGTGGTTGTAGAAGAGCAGCGTGCGCGGCGAGGCGCCTGCCATGCGCGCCACGACGACCGGGTTGCCGGCGGTGGGCAGCTGGTTGACGGCGAAACCGCGGCGCGCGAAGAGCGTCTCGACCAGGTCGGCGCATTCCAACATACCCTGGCCGATGGCCGAGATGCTGGGCTGGGCGCACAGTTCCGCCGTCTCGGCGAGGTACTCGTCGAGACGCTGCGCCAAAAAGGCGTCGAATTCTGCGGTTAAGTCTGCGGCTGGTGGGTGCATGGGTTGGGGTTCCTTTGTTGGTGGAGATGCGAGGCGGGCACGGCAAAACCTGCCGCGCCGGGACTGCCTCTATTGTACCATGCGTTGTCACAAGGCCGGCGCATCGCCCGCCTAGCGCATCGCCCGCCTAGCGCGGCGCGATGGTCCAGCGCCAGATCAGCCCATAGCTGGTGTGGTGCGCGTAGTCCGGGCTGTCGATTTCGCCCAGGCCCATGCCGTCCACGCGGTCGGCGGGGGCGCCATCGTCGGGCTGCGCGCTGTAGATCGGGGCCAGGTTGCACATGGGAAAGTCCGCCGCATAGAGTTCGCCCGATTTAGCGCTCGTGTACGTGATGGCGAAGCCGCCCGGCCAACCGAAGCGAAGGGGAACGCCCATCTGGCGGTTGCCGTCGCGGTCGAGTGTGTCCACATAGATGTTAACGCGCCCCTGCGACTCCACCGTGTTATACCAGCGCGCCTCCACCAGCCGCCAGTAGCCCTGCCCGGGCGTCACGGCGGCCTCGACCAGCGTGGCCCCGCGCAGATCCAGGCGCGGGTCCCACACGCGCGCGGGCAGGGGCGCGTCGCTTACCTCCACGGCGAAGCTCTGCACCGCGTCCGGGTTAATGCCGTTGGCGGCCTGCACGGTGACGGTGTAGACGCCCTCGTCCGCGGGCATCCAGTCAATCAGGCCGGAGGCGGCGTCCAGTGTCATGTCCGGCGGGCCTGCCGGCAAGCTGAGCGTGGGCGTGGGCAGACCGCTCGCTTCAACCAGATAGGTGTAGGACACCCCGACCGTCGCCGTGAGTGCGGGCGTGGAGAGGATGACGGGCGCGGCGGTCTCCTCGTGCTGCACCGTGACGAACGGCAAATACACGCCCGGCCAATAGAGCGTGTCGCCCTCAGTGGCTTCGGCTCGGGCGATGGTCGGCTGCCCGGCGAGCGCGGCGAGAAGGGTCGTCAAGATCAACGCCGCCCACCACAGCGGCCACAATGCGCGGGAAGAAAACAGGCGATGAGACATAGCGGCTTGGTTGCTCCTGGGCTGGAAATTGGCATCGGGCAAACGAGGTGCGCGCCGATCTGCGGTTCTCACTATCGCGCCGGGATCGGCGCGGCGATAGGCGCGCTTAGCGGATACGCCTTACGTCAAAAGTCGTGTTATGGATTGTCGCTATGGAGCGAAGCGCCGAGGCGCTGGGTTGCGCTGTGGTGAAAAAGAAATTAGGGGCGTGTACTGATCAAGACGTCAACAGGCGCAGCCGGGATGCAGCGGCGCGGCCTACGTCATCGGCTGGTGGCGGCGGAAGAGCAGGCTGGGAATGGCGACGCCGGCGGCAATCGCCGCGATGATCAGCGCTGTCTTGAAGGTGTTAACTGCCGCCACGGCGACGAGCGTCTCGTTCGCCGCGGGCGCGCCGGAGAGGTTGAGCAGGTCGATCATGGTGCGGAAGGCCAGCGCGCCGGGGATCAAGGGGATAACGCCCGGCATCACCAGCACGGGCGCGGGCACATGCCAACGCCGCCCCAGCAGCACTGCCAGAAAGCCCACGAGCGTGGCCCCTGCCAACGTCGCCGCTTCGATGCCCAGGCCGGCGAACTGCGCCAGCAGCGTGCGCGTGGCATAGGCGACCGCGCCGCACAGCGCGCAGGCGAAGAGCGTGCGTACGGGCACATTGAAGATCACGGCGAAACCCAGCGCCGCAATGCCCGCCCAAAAGATGTTCTCCGCCAAGGGTAAGAACGCCACCCAGAACGCCGGCGCGTCGATCATAGGCTCTTCACCCCGGTCAGCCGCATTGCCATGATCAGGCCGAGGGCAATCGCCAGGATGACCAGCAGACTGGTGGTGAAGCGGGCCAGGCCCACCACCGTGTAGCCCTTGATCAGGTCTTCGATGGCGTTGACAAAGGGCACGCCTGGGATCAGCAGCAGCACCGCCGCCGCCATCGCCGTCTCCGGCGAAAAGGCCAATCCGGCCATGTGCGTCAGGCCCACTACCAGGCCCGCCACAAAAGAGGTGACGGTCACTTGCAGCAGCGGGTTGACGTCGCGCTGCGTCAGCTCTTGGCGCACCCACATGGCGAGGGACGCCGCCGCCAGCGTCACCGCAAAGACCAGCCAATCGCCGCCGAACAGCCGGCTGAAGGCGGCGCAGGCCAGGCCCGCCATCGCCACCGTCAGCCAACGCGCATAGTGGCGGGGCGTGTGTACGATGCGCACCAAGTCCTGGCGCACCAGGGCGCGGTCAAAGATGCCTTCCTCCACGCGATGGCGCAGGTGGCTGATGGCGGCGACCAGCGTGAGGTTGACGCCCCCGCGCCCAATGCGCCGCGTCTTGGTGCGGAACTCGCCACCGCTGCTGTGCGACACGATCAGCGCGTTGTGCGAGACGAAGACGTCGCCCCAGTCGCAACCCAGGCCCGCGCCAAGCGCGCGGATGGTCTCCTCCACACGCTGGCTTTCCGCCCCGTTTTCCATCAGCAACTGTCCCGACCACAGCGCCAGGTTGACTACTTCGGTCAACGCCTCGCGGTCGAGGGGCGCGGGCCGGCTGGGCGTGGCGGCCGGCGCCTCCGGTAGAGGGGATGCTGGGTCAGGCGTGCAAGAGTCCATGGTCTATAGT
>JBBSBO010000364.1:0-4018 GCA_038251215.1 Caldilineales bacterium | reverse complement strand
TGCCGTTTCATCCTGTCATTTTGTCATCTTTTTATTAAACTGAGGGCTGTTTATGGCTACTGTGACGATCGGTGTCCTTGCCCTGCAAGGCGCGTTTGCGGAACATATCAAAATGCTGCGCGATTTGGGCGTGGCCGCGCGGGAAGTGCGCAAGCCGGAGCAACTGGATGGCCTGGACGGGCTGATCATCCCCGGCGGCGAGAGCACGACTATGGGACTGGTGGCTGCGCGCTGGGGGCTGGTACAGCCGCTGCGCGACTGGGTGCGCGGCGGGCGGCCCACATGGGGCACGTGCGCCGGGATGATCCTGCTGGCGGACCGCGCCGACGGCCAAAAGCAGGGCGGGCAGCCGCTGATCGGCGGGCTGGACGTGACGGTCAACCGCAACTATTTCGGGCGGCAGGTGGACAGCTTCGAGGCGCTGCTCGACGCGCCGCGTGTGGGCGTGGGGCCGGCGCGGGCGATCTTCATCCGCGCGCCGGCGATTACGCAGACGGGGCCGGCGGTAGAGACGTTGGCCGAACTGCCCGGCGCGGCGGGGCGAGCGCCTGTCTGCGTGGCGGTGAAACAAGGGCCGCTGCTGGCGACGGCCTTTCACCCGGAGCTGACCGACGACCTGCGCTGGCATGAGTTCTTCTTGGCGATGATCGAACCGGCGCAAACAGATCAGCCGGCAGAACGCACGCGCCAAATCTCTTCCCCCTCACTCAGCGAAGGCGAACAAGCGTGAAACATTCGTGCATAGCGGCCTGCGCGGTAGCGGCGGTGTTGTTGGCGGCGTTGTGGTCCGCACTGGCGGCGGCCCCGATAGTGATGGCGGCGGACAATGCGACCACAGGAGACGAGGAGCCTGCTGCGGCGATCCCGCGACCTGTGCCGCCGGTGGAGCGTTTTGCCTTGCTCAGCCCCCAATCGTTTCTGGACGGCGCGCTGGAGACAGGGCCGGAGCTTGCGGGCGACGTGCTGATTGCGCCGCGCGGCACGATCACCGAGCGCATGACCAGCGTGGCGCAGGCCGCGGCCGTCGATTCGCCCTTCTTCGGACAAACTTGGCTGGCCTACTACGGGCGGCCTGACATTCCGGTGATGGGCATCCTGGGCGAGTATGACGTGGACGAGCTGGCGCCGCTGCTGCGCAAGCAAGCCCGGGCGTACGACGTCGCCAACGGCAGAACCATGTCGGTGACGCCGGCCTTCCATCTGGTCTATGGCATGGCGACCGTGGCGCCGGGCGATGACGACAGCCACCTGGCCTATCTGGACGATGAAGTCGTGATGAGCTACATCGAGGCCGCGCAGCGCGAAAACTTCGCCGTGATCCTCGACGTGCAGATAGGCGCGCTGTCACCCGTGGAGGCCATCAGCCCGGCGCTGCCTTATCTGGCCTATGCCAATGTGCATCTGGGCATTGACCCGGAGTTCGCCATGGTGTATGCCGGGCAGGGCTGGCCCGGCGACCCCATCGGCTATGTCACCGCCGAGCAGGTGAACGAGGTGCAGTCGACCGTGCAGCGCTATCTGCGCCGCAACCGGCTGGAGGGGACGCGCGTGCTGCTGGTGCATCAGTTCCAGGAGGACATGATCCTGGACGCCGACCAGATCGACCCCGGCTATGACCAGGTGGCGGTGACGATTTCGGTCGACGGCTGGGGCGGGCCATGGGCCAAAATCACCAAGTACAACGCGTTTGTCACGCCCGACAGCCCGTTTGCGGCGTTCAAGCTATTCTATCAGTGGGATGAGCCGGTACTTAGCCCGGCGGAAGCGATGGGGACCGAGTCCTACGCCAACGAGTTGATCGTGGACGTGACGCCGAACATGGTGATTTACCAGTAGAGGGCGGCTACGAGCGCCAAAGCGTTTATTTGTCTAGCAGCTCAAAGGGGTCCTGACCCGACGGCTTGCGCCATCTCCACAACTTGCCGAACCAGGCGCGCCAGAGGACCGGCTGTAGATTCTGCCAATCGCCCAACGCCGCGTCCTTTGTGGCATTCCACGCGGCGCTGCTCTCGGCCGCGCCACTCTCGGTCGCGCTGTTCCCTGTGGCGAAGGCGCGCCCGCTGAAGCGATACTGCACATAGGCCTCGGTGATCGACTCGATCGGAGCGCGACCCTCCGGCGCCGCATGGCTTAGCTGCCGCGCCTGCTCATAGGGCGTATCGCTCACCTGCGGGCGCAACCCCAGGCGCACAGCCCAGCGTTGTAGCCGCTCGAAGAGGATGGGCGGCAAGTTCGGGTCGAAGGCCGCCGGCCCCATCACGCGCGTGCGCCAGATCAGCCACAGCCCCACAGCTAAGGCCGGCAGCGTCAACAGCCCCCACAGCCACCACGTACGCGACAAGCGCGACGCCTCGCCGCCCAAATTGAACTCGTCGCCAAAGGCCCCCGGGTCGTTGAGCGGGTCGTTCAGCGCGTCCAGGCTGGGGTCTGACGACAGATCCTGGGCGCCCGGCGGCGTGTCTTGCGGATACTCCTGTGAGTTCGCCTCATTCCCGCGCGGCCGGTTCAACTGCGTTTCGCCCGCCGTCGGCTCAAACTCGATCCAGCCGTAGCGCGGGAAGAAGACCTCGACCCACGTGTGCGCGTCGCGCTCGGTGATCAGGTAAAAGCCCGCCTCGTCGTTGTATTCGCCCTCGGCATAGCCGCTGACCACGCGCGCCGGGATGTCCAAGCTGCGCAGCATCACCGCCATCGCCGTGGCGTAATAGTCGCAGTAGCCCTGGCGAATGTCATACAGGAAATACTCCACCGGGTCGCGGTCCGCGGGCGGCGCTTCAATCGCATCGTTGTATTCCAGCGTGCGCAGATGAAGCTCCAGCGCGCGCGCCTTGCCGTAGACTGTCTCCTCGCCCGCCGTGATCTCCCGCGCATCCGCGGCCACGCGCGCCGAGAAGTTCTCCGGCAATTGCAGGTACTGCTCCAGGATGGCAGGCGGATAATCGACGGACGCCTCGCGCAGCGCCAATTCCGTAACCGTCGTATTGGCGCTGACAATCGTATAGGCGTCGCCCTCTTCAAATGTCTGCTCAGCGCGCGCCATGCTGATTTCGAACGGGCCGGCTGCTTGCGCGCCCTCCGTTACGGCCGGCTGACCGGCATCGGGCGCGGCGAAGCTGCGCACGGTCGCCTTCATGGGCACGCTGGCGCGCGCGATATCCGGCGCGGCGAAGAGCACGCTGCCCGTCGGTCCCATCAGCGTCACTGTCTGCGTCAGGGGCCGGCGCATCTCCCAGGCGGGCAGGGAAACCGAGTCGCCCGCCGTGAATTCCACTTCGTCCTGCGCCGTACTCAGCCATTGGCGGCCTGTGTAGGTGTCATAGACCACGGCGCGCCAATAGCGCCCCAGCGGCGCGCTGACGCGAAAGACATAGTTGTCGGTCACATCGCGCGCGCCGCCCAGCGAAAGCGTGCGGCCAAAGGTGGCGGCGACCGGTCGCGCCTGGCGGTTGATGCCCTGATAGAGCTTGTTCATGCGCTCGGTGGCGGCCTCCCATTGCTCGTTGACGGGGGCCAACGCGCCGCGCACCTGCGTGTTGCGTCCCAGCCCCGGCACAATCCAGGCCAGGGCCAGCACAATCACGCTGTAGTAGAGTCCGTTGCGCAAGAAGTCCCAGGCAATATCCTGGCTGTAATGCACGCGCTGCTCGCGCCAACGCAGTTGCTGCTCGGCCAAGTTGGTGCGCACCAACAGCAGCAGCCCCAGCAGCACAAAGACGATCAGAAAGCCCAGGATGGAGCTGGGCGCGTAATAGGCGTTGATCAACAGCACCACGCCCGCCGGGATCACCGCGCGCCAGGTGTAGCCGTAGCGAAAGATCGACCAGATGCCCAGGTACGTCAGCCACCACACGAGGAAGCTCATCTCGAAGATGAAGACATAATTGTCGGCGTTGGCCGTGTTGTTGACCGCCGAGTCCACCCAGTTCAGCCAGCGCAGCAGCACAAAATAGGCCTGCGCCTGTCGTTCGGGGATGTCATTGCTCAGAAACGGCGCGATCTCCAGGCGGCTGACCATCCC
>JBBSBO010000363.1:0-4023 GCA_038251215.1 Caldilineales bacterium | reverse complement strand
GCAGCGGCACATAGTCGGGCATAGGCAGCGGGGTCGGCTTGGACGCGCCGGACCAGGCGACCTCGACGACTGCGTCGCGGTCGATGTAGTAGCTCAGCGCCCAGCGCACATTCTTGTCGCTCCACGGAGCTACTTCGTCATTTACATACAGCGAGTGTGGCCACCAGTCGACATAGCCATACGGCGATTCCGAACCGGTCCAAGATGTGGCCTTGGGGTTGCCCTTGAGCACGGTCGGCCAACTGGAGGGTTGAATGCCGGTGGTGAAGTCGACGTCATTCTTGATGACGGACTGCACCAGTTGCTGCTCGCCTTGATCGGGCAGGAGGATGTAGCGCTCGATGGCAGGCAGTTCCGCCACGCCGGCGGCGGCGCCCCACCACTCATCGGCTCGGTCGAGGATCTTCTGCTGCGGTGAGGAATGCACCACGCGCCACGGGCTGGTGGTGACAGGCCAACCCTTTTCGAGGTCAAAGTGCGTAAAGGTCGAGACGTCCTGGCCCTCGAAGATATGCTTCGGCATCATGTACACGCCGATGTCGAAGTGGTAGGTGAGCAGCCAGAAGAAGCGCGGTGAAGGTCGCACCAGCGTACATTTTGTCGTCAGCGGGTCGATGGTCTCCGCTTTTTCAAGGGACAGCTCGACGTTCTTGCCCCAGCGAATCTTGGCGCCCGCTTCCTTGCACGTGTTGAGCGTGAAGGTCACGTCTTCGGCGGTGAAGTCTACGCCGTCGCTCCACTTGATGCCGGGGCGCACCTTAATCGTCAGTTCCGTGAAGTCGTCGTTGTACTCGTAGCTTTCCGCCAGCCACAGATATTCTTTGTCGGCGAAGGCGCTGTAGAAGGCCAGCGGCTCATACATCACGCCGACGGCAAACTGGTGGTTGGCAACCGGTACAAAGGGGTTCCACTGGTCCCACTCGACAAATTTGCCCTGCTGCCCGCCGCGCACTGCGATAAACGTCTTCTCGCGCGGGATGTCCTTGATGCCTTCGACCGCGGCGACTGCCGCGGCAGCAGCTTCTTCCGCGGCCGGCGCGGCCGGTCCTGCAGCCGGAGCGGCGCCGCACGCCGCCAACCAGGGAGCGGCCAATGCCGCAAAGCCCGCAATTTCCGCGTACTGGATGAATTGCCGCCGTGTGACCTTGCGATCATCGGAGGGATTCGCCATAGCATTTCTCCTATCTTCGGTTGTTTTGGGGATCGGGCCGGTCGCCACTCGCTGCGGCAAACCTGGGAATCTTCGGTACGTTTCGAACTACTACGAGATTCGGACTATGTGACTTTTGGGAAGGGGAAAGGCAGGTTTTCTTCTGAAGCCATACTGAAGACACCCAAGCGCGAGTCTATCACAACCAAAATGTAGTGTCAATTCCAATTTCGCGATTTTTGATTTTTCGTTGTTGCGAAAGTTAAATCGGAAAAGGTGAAGCACGAAAAAGAGGCATAGGGCGGATGAATCTAGCGCTTGCCGAGTTTGCCGCTGACCTGCGCGGTTGGAAAGCGGCCTTCGTTGCGCGCCATTTTGGCGCGGATGGCCGTTGCGATGTCGATCTCGGCGGCGTTGGCGAAGCTGAGGCAGTAGATGAGCACGTCCGCCAGTTCGTCGGCGACTTCGGCGCGGGCCGCCGCGTCACGCACAAAGGCCGTGGCTTCCTCCAGCGACGACCATTGGAAGTGCTCCATGATCTCCGCCGCCTCGATGGCGATGCTCATGGCCAGGTTTTTGGGCGTGTGATATTGCTCCCAGTTGCGCGCGGCGACAAATGCCGCCACTTCGGCGCGCAGTTCGCCAATGCTGGTGGCGTCGTCCGTCATGCTTGGATCTCCGGCTTGCATCGCGTGGCTATGAAAGTTGGCTATGATTTGTTTGCGGCGCGCTGCCGGCGCGCCTGGCGCTCGCGGCGAATTTGTTCGCCAAGCGAGACGGCTGGGCCGCCGCGCAGCACGTTGATGATCTCTGCCATGATGCACACGGCGATCTCGGCGGGCGTGCGCGCGCCAATGTCCAGCCCGATCGGCGCATGTACGCGGTCGAACTTGCCGGCAGGAATGCCGCGCTCGCGCTCCAACAGCTCGAATACGGCGCGGATGCGTCGTTGGCTGCCGATCATGCCGATGTAGGCCACGGGATCGTCCAGCACCTCCACCAGGCAGTCGATATCGTGCTGGTGGCCGCGTGTCACCAGTACAATGTAGGTGTTGGCGTCGAGGCCGGGGCCTTGCTCGCGCAGCGCGGCCAACTCCGCCCGGAATGGCCCGGCGATCACGCGTTGCGCACTGGGGAAGCGCGCTGCATTGGCGTATTGGGGCCGGTCGTCCAGCACCGTGACTTGAAAATCGCAGGTATGCGCCATGGAAGCGAGGGGCACGGCGATATGGCCCGCGCCCGCGATGATCAGGTGCGGCGGCTGCGCCTGCACCTCCACAAAGAGGGAAAGACCGCCCTCGGCGCGGTCGTAGGTCAGAAGGCGATGTTGGCGCGCATCCAGCGCGGCGCGCGCGTCGGCCACGATGCTTTCAGTCAAATTGCCCAGGCCGAGGTCGCCCGTGAGGGGCCGCTCCGGGTCCGCCCACAGCAGGGCATGGCGGCCCACACAGGTGGCATAGACGCCGCCGGCCGCGGTCACGGTGAGCAGGGCGATCGCTTGCCCGCGCTCGATGGCCGCGACGAGCTGGTCTAGAATCAGGTCGCTCATGTTTCTCCTGCCGCAGCGGGCTGCCAGGCTTCCACAAACACGGTCATGACGCCGCCGCACACGCCCAGGCTTTGCATCGAGATGTCCTCGGTCAGGTCCACGAGTACATTGCGCGGGATGCCGTCTTGGATCACGTCAAGGCCGGCGCGGATCACGTCGGCTTCGCCGCAGCCGCCGCCCACCGTGCCGATGTGCTGCCCGTAGGGGTGGACGATCATCTTGGCGCCCACTTCGCGCGGCACGGAGCCTTTGACCTCCACGATGGTGGCGAGCGCCGCGGGCAACCCCGCCCGGCGCAGTTCTTGCAGCGCGTGATAGATGTTGGCGGACATGGCGTCTCCTCTCCTTTGCTCTGGTGCGCGGGCTTCTACGCATTGGGGGCTATTATGGCACGGTTGAGGCAAAGAGGCCATTGCAAAGCATTTGTTCTTGCGGTCTTTGCGCCTTCGCGGTTCTCCCTGCTAATCGGGCTTGAGCGCAGCGTAGTCCTGCGGGGTGTCGATATCGCGCAGGATGGCGGGCGTATCCACCTCTACATATCGGATCGACGCCTCGTGGCGCGTGAGCAGCGTGCGCAGGCTGTGCGTGGCGTCCAGCGCCAGCGCCTCTTGCCACAGGCGGGCGGGCAGATAGAGGGGATGGCCGCGGCGCATGGCGTAGGAGGGGATGACGAGGGCATCCGGCGTGCGCCGCGCCTGCTCGATCACCTGGCGGATGACATCCGCGGGGATGTGCGGTTGGTCGCCTAGCGCAAGCAGCGCGCCGGACAACTCGTCGCCCTCATGCGCTTGGCTGAGGAGCCGGCGCAGCCCTGCCTGATGGCTGCTCAGCATCTCGCCGGTGCTGTAATCGGGGTTGGCGACGATCTGCACCGGGGCATCTGCCAACGCCGCGCGCACGGCCGCGGCTTCGTGCCCGACGACGACCACGAGCGGGCCGGCCCCTGCCTGGCGCAGATGTTCAATCACGGCCCCAAGCACGGTCGTCGCCTGCCAGGGCAAGAGTTGCTTGGGCGCGCCCATGCGCGTGCTGCGCCCGGCCGCGGCAATGACGGCGGCGATGGACGGGACTGGCGCGCTCTGCTCGGTCACGACGTTATTCTGCGGCGACGGGCTGTTGTGTGGCTGCGGCCCAGCGCTCGATGAGCAGCACGGCTGCCAGGCCGACGAGCGCGGCGACCAACGCAAACACGATCTCCGTGTTGAAGCCGCCGTTCACCTGCCACGCGGGCAGGATGTTTTTCTGGAGCAGCGGGACCAGCTCGCCGTGGCGGTCGGTATAGGTCGCCAGGGTCAGCTTCCACGGCCAAATCTTGCGCAGGCTG
>JBBSBO010000362.1:0-4032 GCA_038251215.1 Caldilineales bacterium | reverse complement strand
CTGGTCGACGAGTTGCCGCCAATCTTTGGCGGAGAGCGCTGTGCCTTGTGCGTAGACTTCGAGTTGGTCGCAGCGTCTTTGGCTGACCTTTTGCGCTTTGGAGCCGCGCAGCACGTCGATGATGAAGGCTGCGCCGAAGCCAAAGCCGGCCTGTTGGGTGACCTGCCGGATGGCGGTGAAGAAGAGATGCGCGTAGGCTGTGAGGTCGTCGTCGCCGCTCGGCGCAGCGGCCGCGCCGGTGCAGCGGTCGCACATGTGGCAGTTATCGTCCGGGTACGGCTGTCCGAAGTAGGCGAGCAGGCGCTTGCGGCGGCAGTCTGTACCCCTGGCCCAGCTCTGCATGTGCGCCAGGCGTTGGGTTGCGCCATCTTGTTCTGCGGGCGCGCCCTTGCGGATGAAGCTTTTAATCGTTTCTGCATCCGCCCCGCTATACAAGAGCAGGCAATCGGCGCGCAGCCCATCGCGCCCGGCGCGGCCGATCTGTTGATAGTACGAGTCCAGGTTTTCCGGCAAGTTGTAATGCACGACGAAGCGCACGTTGGACTTGTCGATGCCCATGCCGAAGGCGATGGTGGCGACCATGACTTGCACATCGTCTTTGACAAAGCGATCCTGGTTTTCCGTGCGCGTCTCTTCCGAGAGGCCCGCATGATAGGGGCGGACGGAGATGCCCTGCCTGCTGAGCGCGGAAGCGAGGTCGTCGACCGCTTGTCGGGTCGAGCAATAAACGATGCCGCTTTCGTCCGCGTGTTTGCGAATGAACTCGAGCACTTGCGCCGTCGCGTTAGAAGTCTTGCGCTGCACGGACAAAAAGAGGTTTTTGCGGTCCAGGTCGTCGATGAAGGACTTGCGCCCTGCGATCTCCAGTTGGTCGGCGATGTCCTGCTGCACGCGCGGCGTGGCGGTGGCGGTGAGGGCTAGGCAGGGCACGTCTGGATAGCGTTGGCGCACCTGGAGCAACTGCCGGTATTCCGGGCGGAAATCGTGGCCCCACTGCGAGACGCAGTGCGCTTCGTCCACCGCCAGGAGGGCGAGGTCGCAGCCGTCGAGCAAATCAAACGTCTCCGGGCGCACCAGTCTCTCCGGCGACATGTAGAGCAGCTTGACCTCGCCGCGCTTAATGCGCTGCAGCTCGGCGAGAACGTCGGCTGTGCTGAGCGTGCTGTTGAGATAGGTCGCGCCGATGCCCAGCTCGCGCAGGGCGTCGACCTGGTCTTTCATGAGCGAAATCAGCGGGGAGACGACCACGGTGACGCCGTCCAGCGCCAGCGCGGCTAACTGGTAACAGAGCGATTTGCCGCCGCCAGTGGGCATGACCACCAGCGCGTCTTGGCCGTCGAGCGCGGTTTGGATCACGTCCGCTTGCATGCCCCGGAACGCGTCGAAGCCGAAGACCCGCTTGAGCAGATGCGCCGGGTCCGCGCCGCTGTGGGCGGACGCCGTGTTTGGTGGGGGGGACGGCGTAGGGTCGAAGAGAGAAAACTGGTCTTGCTGCTTGATCTCCCCATTCTCGTCGATATGTTCTACGGCGACGCCCGCCGCCAGCAGCGAGGGGGCGATCAGCTTGCTGCGATGGCACTGCTCGGGCTTGCCTTCGCTGCACATGAGGGCGACCCGATGCTGCCGGGCGAAGGCGGTGCGGATGCGCTCGATGCCGCGGCGATAGAAATCTTTGTCCTTGACTTTCTCATAGTCCACTTTGCCGTCGGTATAACATTCGACGTCTTTGGGCTGTCCGCCTAGTGTATCCCCCATGTACACATAGCGGATGCCGGCAGTGTGCAGGGCGGCTTCCAGCGCGTCTTTGGAGAATTCCGGCTTGAAGCGCGAATAGGGCGCGCTGCGCACGTCCGCCAGATAGCGAATGTCATAGCGCTGCAACACGGCGATGAACTCGTTGAGGCTGCGGCTGCCGTAGCCGATGGTATAGATGGGGACGGTTGATTCCGGGTTGGCTGTCATGGATATCGCATAGCGTATTGGGCTGTCGAGCGCGGAGCGCGGACAGATACGCCGCGCTTCCTATACTATATCCGGCCGCGGCGCTTTGGGCAAGACGACGTGAGACACGCCCACCGCGCGTCTCACGCTATTACGCCAGCGTATAGGTGTGATAATGCCCCTCATGTCCCGAGCCGCGGCCATAGTAGCCCCACCGCGGGAAGTTGAAGTCGGCGGTCACGGCATCCGGGTGCAGGGCCACGGCCTGCAGGAACTGCTCCAGCGTGCGCACGCCGTAGAGGTTGAATTCGTAGCCTTGCGCCTTGAGCCACGCCGCCAAGCCGGGCACGTCCGCAAGATGCCAGCCCACGGAAAAGCGGTTGACGCCCCACGCGCACACCTCCGCCAGGTGGGCCGCGAAGGCCTCGCTCGGCGCGTGCGGCACATGCAGCGAGGTGAAGGGAACCTGGATCACCGCGCCGGGGTAGCGCGCCGCCATGGCGCGGATCGCCGGCTCGCCCAGCAGGTCGAGATCGCCGTTGAGCCACAGGCGGTCGGTGGGGATGCGCAGTTCGTCGACTTGCGCCAGGGCGACGTCCAGCCAGGGGCCGCTCGACTTGAAGTCGAACTTGATCGACTTGCCGCGGTCGAGCAGGCGCGGCAAGGCCTGGCGCAAATAGAGCAGCGGCTCGCCCGCCCCGCGCGGGCGTTCGGCGAAGGTGTCATGGCGCAGCGCCAACTCGCTGCCGTCGGGGTCCGCCGTCACGTCCAGCTCGCACCAGGGCACATCGGAGGCGAGGAACTCGCGCAGGTTGACGGCGTCGTTGACCCCGTGCCACACGAGTTGGATATCCGGCGGGATGTCGTGGATGCCGGTGATACGGGCGGGCGCGGCGTGCCGGGACGGATCTGCTTGGCTCATGCTCGGCTCCTCCTATGAAGCCTATGGCGGGAATAGGTTGCGTGGTTAGAACTGCACATCGCGCGCGAGCGATGACCGCGGCGCGGCGGGCGCGCCGCCGGGCGAAAGAGCGCGCAGCAAGGCCAGCGTGAGCGACTTGGTTTCGAGGAAGGCCTCTTCGTTCTCCAGCACCGGCCCCACGCAGGCCGGGCAGCCGTGCGGGCAGGGACACGTCGCCACCAGCTCCTGCGCGGCGGCGAGCAGAGTGTCGTGCAACTCGAAGAGGCGGGCGCTGAAGCCGAGGCCGGCGACGGCGCGCTCGTAGATATAGACGCGCGGCAGCAATAGATTCGAGTCGTTGTCATCCGTGGCGGCTTCCGTGGCGCTGCGCCCGGCGCGTACGACGTGTACGCCTAGGTCGCTGCGGTCGCACATCAAATAGAGCGGGGCCAGGTTGCTCACGGCGTAGGCCAGGCCGTCCAGCCCGCTGCGCACGCGCACCGCCGCCTCCAGGCGCTGATGGCAGGTGTGGCAGACGAGCGTCAGGTTGCCCAGGCGGTTGGCCTCGCGATAGGCCTCGTTGACCCCCGGCGCGTAGCCGAAAACGCGAAAGGGGATGAGGTGATGCACGTCATGCTGCCTGCCTGGCTGTTCCGGCGCGCCGCACTGGGTGCAGCGATAGCCGTCGCGCACGCGCACGCGCCGGCGCTGCTCCTCCCAGTTGGGGCCGTAGTCGTTGATCGAGTCGCGCCATTGGCCGGCCTGTTCCAGCGCGGCCTGTGTTTCGGGCAGCACAGTTAGCCAGTAGCCGGCGGTCTCCAGCACTTGCGGCGGGTATTGCAGCGGGAAGACGCCCAGCCTTTCGTGCGTGAAGCGCTTGATGCGGCGGTAGCCCAGCGCCTGCACGCTGACGCGCAGATCGCCGTAGGCCGCGGCCGCGCCGGTGAAGCGGCGGCGCTGATGCTCGGCTAGCTCCTCCACCTGCGTCTCGGTGACTACGTCGGTGTAGTAGTCCGCCTCGACCGGCGTGACGCGCGCCAGGCTGCGCTCCAGGTCCAGCTCCTGCACCTCATAGCTCTGGCCCTCGTGCAGATAGAGCGCGCCCGTATGCACCAGCAGGGGCGCGCTGGGCGCGTCGATCTCGCCGATCACCACCGGCCCCTGGCTGGACTCGGCTTGGATGGCGACGG
>JBBSBO010000361.1:0-4035 GCA_038251215.1 Caldilineales bacterium | reverse complement strand
CGGAGGGGACGGAAGTCTCGGCGTAGGCGGTTGTGATGCGGGCCACGGCGCCTCCGGCGCTGCCGGTAATGAAGACGCCCTCCCCCTCGCCATCCAGGTTGATGTAGAGTTCACCCTGGAGCGCATCGGGTTTTAGGCCCGCCGCGCCCGACATGGTAGTTTCTTCGTCAGCGGTGAACAACGCTTCAATCGGACCTGTGGCGGGCGTCTGTGATTGCAGCACAGCCATGGCGATGGCCATGCCGATGCCGTCGTCGGCGCCCAGCGTCGTGCCGTCGGCCCTCACCCATTCACCGTCCACGTACGCGCGGATTGGGTCGACGGTGAAATCATGGACTTTCTCCGGCGTCTTCTGCGGCACCATGTCCATGTGCGTCTGGAGGATGACGCCCTTGCGGCCCTCCATGCCTGGGGCGGCCGGTTTGCGGATCAACACATTGCCGGCTTCGTCGACGATGGTCTCCAGGCCAAGGTCCTGGCCGAATTGGACCAGGAAGGCGCGCACCTGGTCGAGATGCCCGGACGGGCGCGGGATTTGGGTCAGCGCGTAGAAGTTGTGCCAGACGTCCTGAGGTTCGAGGGTGGGGAGCGCGTCACCCAACGGCACAGCCCCCGCAGGCGCAGGTTCCGGCTCCGGCAGGGCGGGCGTCACGGGCATGCAGGCGCTCAGAAGAGCAGCCAGGGCAAGAAAACAGCAGATAAAGTATTTCATGACGGTCTATCTCCCTGGTCTATTTGGGCCGGGTCGTACGAATATACTCGTCAGCCTGCCGGCTCCCCTTTGTACTCTTGGGGCTGCGGTGCAAGCCAGAGTTCCCGGGCTATTCAAGGAACGATCACGTCAATCAGACCTGTCTCCAAGTCGTAATACGCCCCTGTAATCGTCAGCGCCTGGCGAGCGATGGCATCGGCAAAGAAAGGCTGCTCCCTGAGGGTATGCACGGTCTGCTCAACGTGGATGCGCACGGCGGTGTCGAGCGCATCGCCGGGCTGCTCGATGGCTTTTTCGACCGAGGGGCGAATGCTTTCCACGACCGCGGCGATATGGGCTTCCGCCTCAGTCCCCTCTTGGACGGCGTCAAGCGCAGCCGTAACCGCGCCGCAGCGTTCATGGCCGAGCACCAGCAGCAACGGGATCGCCAGTTCTGCGACTCCGAACTCGAGGCTGCCCAGCACCGCAGTATCGAGCACATGCCCGGCCGTGCGGATGACGAATAGGTCACCCAGGCCGGCATCGAAGACAATCTCCGGCGGGACGCGTGAATCGACGCAGCCAAAGATGGTAGCGAACGGGTGTTGTCCCTGCGCGACTTCGAGACGGCGATGGGCCGATTCGTGGAGAAAAACGGACCGGCCCGCGACATAGCGGCGGTTGCCGTTGAGAAGTCGCTGCAGAGCGGCATCCGCGGTGTGCGGGATGGCATCCTCGAGTCTCTTAACCGGCCTGAATGCCGCATCTGCGCAAACGAGCCGGCGCATGGCGCGCGGTGAACAGCCCGACAGAGCGGTGATTGCGGCAGAGGCGCCTGCTGTGCGAAGCAAGCGGCGGCGCGAGAGAGTTAGCTTGGTTAGCATGGTCCGGCCTTTCGAAAGTGGAGGGATCGACGGAGGGATCGCCCAGCGGAGATCCCTCCGTCGATAGAACCTGGCGCCCCTACCTGAATATCACGGGTAAGAGGCCGCGCCAGCCGGGGGACTCGACCGTCACGTCCATTGTGTCGGTGTTGTTGTTAGTCTGTGCATCGTCGCTCGTCTCCGTGACTATGGCATAGAGCGTGTGTTGGCCGGGTACGGAGGGAACCCACTCGAACCAGACGGAATTGCCTTCCGGCGCCATGCTGCCGGCGAAGATTTTCTTGCCGGCGATGGGTACGCCGCCCTGCTGCGGGTCGCCGTCGAAGACCAGCACCTGGCTGAACTCCGTGCCGGGCTTGTCCGTGTGAACGGTGATGCGAATCTGCAGCGGCTGTCCGGCCATGATGCTCACGGTATCGGTCACCATCTTGCCTTCGCCGTCGAGAGCAGCCAGCCCGCCGTCGCCCATGCTGACGTCGGCATCGAGCCGTTCGCCTGGGCCGGCGGCAGGGGGCTTCAGGGCAACGGTGGCGTAGCCGTAGCCCTCGTTGTTCTGGGCCGGGTCAAGGCAGCGCTTGGTCGGATATTCCGTATCCGAGAGGCCCGCACACGGCGTCCAGAAGCCGCCGGCAGGATGGGTCAGGTCGACCGTGAAGTAGAACTGGGTAGCCTTGCTTTCGGTCTCGTACTTCTCCGCTACACTGTTTTCGGAGTCGAGCACGACGTAGATGCGGTACATCTGCGAGCCCATGCCGCTCATGCCGGTTGTGTCCCACTCGATCGCGGCTTTGACCATCTGGCGCGGGGCCAGGGCAGGCAGGGTGGCTGTGCCGATCGTCGTACGCGTGGTGGTCACCGTGTTGGTGCTCCAGTTGTAGGCCGCGGCCTCGAAGCGGACCTTGGCGCCTGGAGGCACACTCTGGGTGACGCTGTAGTTGTAGACGCGAGCCTCCAGCCGCGCGATGTCGCCGTCACTTACGGCGCCCGCGTACTCATCATAGAGACCGGTGGTGGCGTTGGGCACGTTGTGGCGCACGAAGAAGCCGCGCATTAGATTGCGCACAGCGCTGGAGGTGGGCATCCAGTTGCCGGTGTTCCACTGGGAGACAGTGGAGAAGTAGAAGCGCCAGGGCAAGTTAAGCGCCAGGTCCGGCTGCTGGCCGTAGTGGTCGATCCACCACTGCCGTCCTCCCTGAGAGCCCAGCGGGTCGACGGTGAAGGTGGCTTTGATCGTGCCGTCGGTGGTCTGGTAGAGCACGGGGAAGTAGGCATAGGCGGTGGTGGCGCTGCAGCCCTTGCGGTTGAGCGTGATGCCCGTGCCGGAGGTGGTCTTGAAGTTCGAAGAGGAGGAGCCACCCCAGCTGTTGGAATTGTGGAACTCTGCCTCTGCCGAGACCGCGAATGAGGCCGAGACATTGTTGCCCTTGGCGCCCATGGAGGCCGACGTCTTGTACGACCCCTTGATGGAGGCGTTCTCGGCGAGAGTGTGGGAAGAGCTTCGCTCGCCGCCGCCGCCACTCTCAGTTGTGAAAGTGAGCGCACGTGCACCGCTGTTGCCGTCGCAGAACTGCACTGCGGGTTTGAGCAGCAACTCGGTGACGGTCTTCTGGCCGTCCACGCAGCCGGCTGTCCCCGGCTCACAGGGGATGGTGTAGCTGCCCAGGTCGGGCGGGGTGAACGTCTGGCCGTCAACAAACTCAGGGTACGAGAGGATGTTGCCGTTCTCGTGGGTGGGCTGGTACCAGTCGAAGTTCAATCCCCCGGCGTCGGTCTCGAGGTCTCTGGCGTCGCCGGGGATCACGATCTCGAAGTAGGGGCTTTGGGCCGGGTCGCTCAGGCTCATGCCGAAGATGCGGTAGCGCCAGATGTGCAGGACTTGCACGCGGCCGACCAGGTAGTCGTCCTTGTTGGTGGCTCCGGAGAAGGTGACGGTGCGCTCCAGCTTGCCTTCGTTGTAGTCGCTCTCGTGTTTCTTATAATCGTAGCCCACCTTGGCGGAGGCTTCGACAGACGCTTCCATGGAGGTCTTGGCGATGACGACGCTGGCGTTCGCCCCGACGGTAGCTTTGGCACTGGCGCCGATTGATCCGCCGATCGACCAGTCGCTGGAGTCGGTGCTCTTGCTGGCGAAGGAAGTTCCTTCGGTGCTCGACATGGTGATATTGAAGTCATCAGTACGGCTTACGCTGAAGACCTGGGCAAGTTCCGGATCCCAGAAGGCGTGTTTGGGCGGCTCTTGGAGCATGAAGTCGAGGTTGACCACGTCGTAGATGATCATGTGGACGGGCGCGCCGAGGATCATGGTGTCACCGTCGATGTCCACAGCCACCACCGGCAGCCGTGCGCCGTTGGCGGCTGCAGTCATGGTGGCCGAGGTCGTTCGACCGAGGAACTCTGGGGCAGCGGGGAGCGCGGCAGGCTGGAGCGTCTCAACCATATAGGTGGTTCCGCCCCACATGG
>JBBSBO010000360.1:0-4050 GCA_038251215.1 Caldilineales bacterium | reverse complement strand
GATGGTGATGCCCAGCACGACGTCGATCAGGATAGCGTTCACGAGGCGCGCTCGGTCGCTAATGCCTGCGACCACGTTTCGACGCCGTCGGTCAGGTTGACGATGTTGTCGTAGCCGTGCGCCGCCAGCAGGCTGGCGGCAATGGCGGAGCGATAGCCGGTAGAGCACTGCACCACCACCGTGCGGTCGTGCGGGATCTGCGCCAGATGCTCGGGCAGATAGCCCAGCGGGATGTTGCGTGCACCGACGATATGCTCTTCCTCGAACTCACTGCGCCCGCGCACATCCACGATCAGCAGGCCGTTGCGCGGGCGGCGCTCCGCCAGTTCATGCGCCGTGATCGTGGGCATGGGCGCGCTATGACCCGTCACGGCGTCGGGGCCGAAGTAGCCGGCGATATGGTCCACGCCGATCGAGCGCAGCGCGGTGATGCAGGCGGGCGCTTCCTCCAGCGACGGCACGATCAGGTAGACGGGCTGCGCGTAGTCCGCAAACCAGCCGATGTAGGTGAGGAAGGTGTTGTTCTCGGCCGCGATGTTGAGCGCGCCGGGCACGCTGCCGCGCAGGGCGTCGCCCGTGCTGCGCAAGTCGACGATAAAGGCCTGTTCCGCCAGGGCTGCGTCGAGCGCGGCTTGGCCCAGGTGTACGGGTTGGGGCAGCGTCGCCGGCAGCGCCGGGCCTTGCTTGTTGACGCGCTTCATCTGCGCGAAGTAGCGCGGGGCCTCCGGCTGGCCCTCCAGCAGCCACGTTACGAAGGCGTCTTCGTTGTTGTTTTCGCTGCCGGGCTGATCGCCGAAGCGGAAGGCGGGGTTGAAGAGCTTTTCATAGCCCAGCGTGGTGGAGGGGATGGCGCCCAGCGCCTTGCCGCAGGCGCTGCCCGCGCCGTGCCCCGGCCAAATTTGCAGATAGTCGGGCAGCGCTTTGAAGCGGGCAACGCTGTGAAACTGCTGCCGCGCGCCCACTTCTGTGCTGCCCGTCGCGCCGGTGACGGCCTCCAGCAGGTCCGGGCGGCCTACGTCGCCCACGAAGAGGAAATCGCCGCTGAAGACGCCCATCGGCTGGTCGGCCCCGGCGGTGTCCGTCACCAGGAAGGAGAGGTGCTCGGGCGTGTGGCCCGGCGTATGCAGCGCCTCGACGCGCACGTTGCCCACCATCCAGTTGTCGCCGTCACGCAGCAGGATGACGTTGGGTTCGTGCGCATAGTCGTACTTCCAGTCGGCGTCGCCCATGTCGCTGAGGAAGAGCATGGCGCCGGTCGCCGCGGCCAATTCGCGGCTGCCGCTGACGAAGTCGGCGTGAATGTGCGTCTCGGTGACGTGCGTGATGCGCAGACCCTCTTGCGCGGCCGCGGCTAAGTATTGGCTGATGTCGCGGTGGGGGTCCACCACCAGGGCTTCGCCCGTCTTGGCGCAGCCGACCAGGTACGAGGCCTGCGCCAGGGGTTTGTCATAGAAGTACTTGAGCAGCATATGCGGCATCCTCCCCGTCAATGCGAATTGGTCAATGCGAATTGGTCAATGCGAATTGGTCAATGCGAATGTGCTGAATGCGCCATGAACCAGCGCGACGGACGCCCGTTAGGGCTGCGTGGTGAGCGCCAACCCCTGCGACTGCCAGGCGATGATGCCGCCCAGGTCATACACATCCGTGTAGCCGGCTTGCGCCAGCATTTTGCCCGCGGTGGCGCTGCGGTTGCCGGAGCGGCAGTAGAGCACCGCCGGCTCGTCCTGCGGGATTTCGTCCATGCGCTGCGCCAACGATTGCAGCGGAATGTTGACCGCGCCGGCAATGTGTCCGCCGGCGAACTCTTCAGGCGTGCGCACGTCCACCAGCAGATGCGGCTGTGAGGCGGTGACGAACTCGCTTTGATATTGCTTGGGGCCGATGGTTTGCACCGCCACTTTCTGTCCGGTTGCGCCGGACGAGCCGCCGCTCCCCTGCATCTGCGCCCAGATGAAATAGGCCGCCACGGCCACAACTGCCACAACCACGATTGCCATGATGGACATGCGATTTCCCCCGCGCTTCATGTGATGGAATTCCTCTCTGCATCAGTCTTTTTCAGGTTTATGCCATCTTCCGGAAAGTTCACAACTGCCAGGAAGATTAAGGCTCCGACAGCTGCGCCATCGGCGCGCTGCACGAGCGCATTGATCCATTATAAGCGAGAATGGTTGTGGCAGATACTCTCATTCGCTTATACTGTAGATAAGTAAATGCTTATGAATAGGTAAAAATCTAGAGAAGAATAGGCGCGCCATGCTGGATCTGTACAAGCTGGAAGTCTTTGAATGCGTAGTGGAGGAGGGCAGCTTCACCGCCGCGGCCCAGCGACTGTTGATGACGCAGTCCGGCGTGAGCCAGCACATCAAGGAGCTGGAGCGCAGCTTAGGGGCCGAGTTATTCACACGCAGCCGCCGCGGGGCCGCGCTGACCGCGGGCGGCGTGGCGCTCTACGACTTCTCGCAGCGCATCCTGCGCCTGGCGGCGGAGGCGGAGATCGCCGTGACCGACGTCGCTCAGTTGGAGGGCGGTCAAGTGCTGGTGCAGGCTACGCCCGGCGTGAGCATCTACGTGCTCAGCGCCTGGGTGCATACTTTTGGCGAACGCTATCCGCGCCTGACGGCATCGCTGGAGACGCGCATCACGCCCGAGATCGTTGCGTCTGTGTTGGCGCGCCGCGCCGACATCGGCTTTGTCGAGGGCGAGCTGGATGCCGGCGCGGCCGCCAAGTTGGCTGTGCAGCCGTTGGAGACCATCGTGCAATATGTGGTCGCCGGCCCGCGCCACGAGTTTTGGGACCGCGCCGAAATCGCGCCGGCGGAGCTGGACGACCGCGTCTTCATCATGCGCCAGCCCGCCAGCCAGTCGCGCATCTGGCTGGATGCGATGTTGCGGCGGCACGGCGTCGCCCCGCGCATCGGCGCCGAATTCGACAACATGGAGTCGATCAAACGCACGGTGGCGGCGGGCGCGGGGCTGACGATCATGCCCAAATACGCCGTACACGACGAAGAAGCCTTCGGCACGCTGCGCGCCATCCCCATCGCCGGCGAGCCGCTCACGCGCACGCTCAAGCTGGTGTGGGACGCGCGGCGCTATCTGTCGCCCGTCACGCGCTCGCTGCTGACGCACCTGACGCCGCTCTATCCCGCCCTGAGCGAGGCCCTGGCGCGCCCGCTGGACGCATGACGCATCACGCATGACACATGACGCTTAGTCCTCGCGACGCCGCGTCGGCGATTTCATAGGATCTTTACAGATCGCCCGCGCTGTTCTATGCTTGCTGCGGAGATCGCGCTAGGCAACGCAGATATCGCACGTGCTCTTGCCTAGCAGCACACCGCAAGAGGGGATGATGATCCTCAAAAACCTGTTGCGCCGAACGACGCGCAGCTTGCTGACCGTTATCGGCATCGCCATCGGCGTGGCGGCGGTGGTGGCCCTGGGCGCCATGGCGCAGGGCATCGCCCACAACTATGGCAGCGCCATCGGCGTCAGCAACGACCTGCTGATCACGCAGGCTAATTCTTACGACGTCGCTTTCAGCAACCTCGACCAAGACCTCGGCCCGCGCATCCAGGCCGTGCCCGATGTGACGAATGTGGATCCCGGCGTCTTCGGCTGGATCGCGGTGGGCAATACGCCCTATTTCCTGGTGTATGGCTACGCGCCGGGCAGCGTCGCCATGCAGCACTACCGTATCGTCGAGGGCAAGCCGGTGACCGGACCGAAGCAGATCTCCATTGGGCGGCGCGCGGCGGATGCGCTGAAGAAGCAAGTGGACGATACGCTGCGCATTAACGGCGCGCCCTACCGCATTGTCGGCATCTACGAAACAGGCCAGGGCATGGAGGAGTCCGGCGGCGTGGTGGGGCTGGAAGACGGGCAAGCCATCGCGCAGAAGCAGCGTCAGGTCAGCCTAGTCCAGGTGGGCGTGCGACCCGGCGTGGACATCGCACAGGTCAAGCAGCGCATCGGCAAGCTGGACGACGAACTGACCGTGAGCACCGCCAGCGACTACGCGGGCGGCGAGCAGTGGACGGGCAT
>JBBSBO010000359.1:0-4058 GCA_038251215.1 Caldilineales bacterium | reverse complement strand
GGAGATTGCACGCCGGGCGCGCGGGACGCCGCGCGTGGCGCTGCGTCTGCTGCGGCGGCTGCGCGACTTCGCACAGGTGCGCGCTGAGGGCCGCATCGATCATCCGGTAGCGGTGGAGGGCCTCGTCCTGCTGGACGTGGACGAGCTGGGGCTGGACGAGCTGGACCGGCGCGTGTTGGAAGGCATTGTCATCAAGTTCAACGGCGGCCCGGTGGGCCTGGACACGCTGGCGGCGAGCATCAGCGAGGAAGGCGACACGATCATGGACGTGGTCGAACCGTACTTGCTGCAACTGGGCTTTTTGGACCGTACACCGCGCGGGCGCGTGGCGACGCCCGCGGCGTACGCGCACATCGGCGTACCGTACCCCGAAGCGCCGGCGCAGGCCGGGCTATTCGGACGCGCGGGCTAGAGGTCAAAAACATCAAACCGCAAAGAGCGCGAAGAACGCAAAGAAAAAGCGGGTTCACCACGGAGGACACAGAGGATCACGGAGGATCACAGAGGTAGGCTGATTGTTCGTGAAAAATGAAGGGGTAGGCATAGGGCCTACCCTTTTTGCGTAAGAAACTCTCTATCTAGAGGGAATCGGCGTGCATCCGCCCAATCCGCATTCTATTCTTCTGAAGCAGCGCGGCCAATGGCGGCGGGCAGGTGTGCCAGTTCGGCGGGCATGTCGGCGATGACGACTTGGCCGTTGGGGAGGATGTAGATCTCCGTCTCGGCGGGGAAGATCGGCTCTTCGTCGGGCTGACTATCGCCCGGCTCGCACGCTGCGCTGTCGTCTTCCTTACTCACTGACGGCAACGTGGACGCTTTCCCCTTGCTCATAGTATTCGCCGGTCTTCTCCTGTTGCTCCACGCGCCCGAGCTGTTCGAGCAGCGCGCTGATGCTGTCGCAGGCGCTGCCCTTCACGCCTTTGATGGTGTATTCCACACGCCCGCCCGGCAAAATCCGAATCTCAATCTCTTCGCTCGTCATGCTTCTACCTTTCGATAGCCTAGTCTCGGTGACTGGGGATAGCTTGCCGTTGACGTCGCGTGCGGGTTAATGCCAGCGGCGCACGGTGAGGCGAATGAGGCCGTCTTCGCCGACGGCTTCGTCTACCAGGTCGAAGCCGGCCTTGGCGGTCTCGACGAGGACAGAGTGGTAGGCGTAGCGCTGCTCGACCTGGGCCATCGTCGCCTGGATGGCGCGCATCTGCATTTCGTCGCCGATGACCTCGTAGCCGTGGTCGTCCGTCTCGCGCAGGGCGAAGGTTACGCGGTTCTGCTGCATGACGAAGGGCACAGTGCCGGAATAGCCGCTCCAGCGGTGGACGTACTTTTCATTTTCCTCGTAGTGAATCTTGAGATCGTCGAGCGCCTGTTTGATTAGGACGGGGTTGCGCAACTCTGTTTGAACGCGTACGAATTTAGACATGGCGCCTTTCCTTATCGGGTCAAACAATCGGTCAGAGCAGTCGCCGGAGCGGACAAGTTCGTGCCAAGAAATATGGGACGTTACTCAGGCAGCTATGAGCGGCGCACCGGCATAGGCCTTGTCGAGGATAGTTACGGTGTGGAGCACGGGAATCGCCTGTCCCAGGCGACGGGCGTGGGTGCGTATCTGCATTATACACCCGATATTGCCGGTGGCGACAACCTGTGGCGCGGCATCCACGATGTGGCGCGCTTTGCGCTCGCCGAGTTGCTGGGCGATGGCGGGCTGTTCCAGGTTATAGGTTCCCGCCGAACCGCAACACAGGTCGCCTTCATTGATCTCAACCAGTTCAAGGTTGGGGATGGATCGCAGCAGGCTGCGCGGCTCGGCGGTGATGCGCTGGGCATGCGCTAGGTGGCAGGCGTCGTGATAGGCGACGCGCACCGGCTGGGGCAGGGGCGGCGGCGGTTCGATGCCGAGGCGCGCCAGGAAAACCGAGATGTCCTGCACTTTGGCGGCGAAGTTCGCGGCGATCTCGGCGTCGCCATGCCCCGCAAAGAGCAGAGGATAGTCGTGGATGCCCGAACCGCAGCCGGCGGCGTTGGTGATGATGGCGTCGATGTCTTGCCCGGAGCTTTGCTCAAAATCCTGCGCAAAGGCGCGCAGGTTCTGCTGCGCCAGGCGGCGCGCCTGCACGTCGGCGCCGATATGCAGCGAAAGCGAGCCGCAGCAGACTTGTCCCGGCGGGATCACCACTTCTACGCCGTTGCGGGCGAGGACGCGAATCGTGGCCCAGTTAATCTCGGGCGCAAGTACGTTTTGCACGCAGCCTACCAGGAGCGCCACGCGCGCACGCGGCACGCCCACCGCAGGGAAGAGGGCCGGCAGCGGCTCGGATGCTGGCAGCGTTTCCGGCAGCATGTCCAGCATGGGCTGCAGGGCGGCGGGGGCCAGGGAATGGGCGACGCGACTCAGCTTGCCCAGGCGGACAGCGTTGCGAAAGTTGCGCGGGAAGGGTAAGGTCGCCTGCACGAGCAAGCGCGCTGCCCTTTTCATGGCGGGGCGGCTGCGCGTTTTTTCGGCGCGGGCGCGGAACGGCGCTAACAAGTCGCCATACTCGACGCCGGAGGGGCAGGCGGTGACGCAGGCCATGCAGCCCAGGCAGAGGTCGACGTAGGGCATCACCTCGTCGGTCGAGAGCGAGCCTTCGAGCGCCTCCTTCATAAGGAAGATGCGCCCGCGCGGCGAGTCCATCTCTTCGCCGAGGATCTTGTAGGTAGGGCAAGCGGCCAAACACAGCCCGCAGTGGACACAGCTATCCACCGCTTTAGCCATGGCGGCCCCTTGCGGACCTAGTTCGGAGACGGGAATCGCGTGCTGCATCGCTTACTCCGGGAACAAAGGCGGAAACTTGCCGAAGGGGTCGAGCGCGGCCTTGATGCGCCGGGCAAAGACGGAATCCGGCACGCGCCCCAGCCACGGCGCGGAGGCCGGCCCGCGGATCACGAGGCCGGGCAGTTCCAGCCCGCGTAGCGTCGCGCCCAGCGCATCGAGCGGGTCGCGCCAGGCGAGCCACAGGACATTGCCGGCGACGGCATAGCGCCGCGGCGCCTGGTTTGGGTTCAGGGCAGCTTCGAGGGGCGCAATGTGCGCAGGCGTCAGGGGGATCTTGATGAGGGCGGCGTCGGCGGGCGCCCAGGTGAACTCGGCGGACGCGTGCCAGAAGGCTGCTTCCTCGTCGCCGCGCAGGGCGTCTCCGCCATCTAGCAGCCGGCGCAGGCGGGCAAGGCGCGTGTCCAGCAGCATCTCGTCGCCGCCGATGCGTAGGGCCAACGTCCAGCCGCGGCGCGAATCCGACGGCAAGAGGTCAAGCGCGAGCAAGTCTACGGGCCGGCGCGTGAGCATGTGCAGGGCTTGCAGCGCTGATTCAAGCTGTGGATAGTCGATGTATAGCGAAGCATAGGCTGCGGGCGCGGGAAACACTTTGAAGGATGCTTCGACGATCACGCCCAGGCTGCCCATGCTGCCAACCAGCAGCTTGGGGAAGTCGAAGCCCGCCGCATTCTTGACGACCTTGCCGCCGCCGCGCAGGAGCGTTCCGCTGCCGTCGACGAAGCGCACGCCCAGGATAAAATCGCGCAGGCCGCCGTAGCGCAGCCGGCCCGAGCCGCTAAGCCCCGCGGCGATTGTGCCGCCCAAGGTCGCGCCTGCCTCCAACAAGACGGGGTCAAACGGCAGGTATTGACCGTTAGCCTGTAGTAACTGGGCGATCTCGCACACGGGCGTGCCGGCCAAGGCGGTGAAAGTGTACTCCTGCGGCTCATACTCCACAAGGCCCGACAGGCTGCTCATCTCCAGGCTGTGCGCGGGCATATGCAGCGGCGAGGCGGAAAGCGCCGGCTTGGTGTTGCGCCCGCGGACGACCACGCGGTCGCAGTCGCGCACGGCCTCTTGGATCTGCGCAATGATGTCCGACACAGGCGCGGCCGTTGTAGGATCAGGCATGGAGCGCTACTCCCTGTGCGGGCACAGGCGGAAACATCTTGCCGCGGTTGGCGAGTTCAAGCGGGTCGACGGCACGGCGCACGGCAGCCATCAGGGCCAATTCGTCCGGCGAGAACATGGCAGGCATATG
>JBBSBO010000358.1:0-4066 GCA_038251215.1 Caldilineales bacterium | reverse complement strand
ATCAACGAGGTGGCGCGCGAGCGTGGCGAACCCTGGCTGGATTTCTATGGCGGCAAGATATCGTCGGAGTGGTTCTTCAGCAAGGCGCTGCAGATACTCAACGAAGCGCCGGAGATCTACGCCGCGGCCGACCGTATGTTGGAAGCTACCGACTGGGTGATCTGGCAATTGACGGGCCGTGAGACGCGCAACTCCTGCACGGCGGGCTATAAGGCCATCTATCAGAAGGGCGAGGGCTATCCCAGCCGCGATTACTTCGCGGCGCTCAACCCGGACTTCGCCGACGTGGTGGACACGAAGATGAGCCGCGACATCCTTCCCCTCGGCGCTAAGGCGGGCGGGCTGACGGAAGAGGCCGCCGGCTGGACGGGTCTGCGGCCCGGCACGGCGGTGGCGGTCGCCAACGTCGACGCGCACGCCACGCCGCCCGCGGCGCAGGCAATCGAGCCGGGCGTGATGACGATCATCATGGGCACGAGCAACTGCCATATGGTGTTGGCGACGGAACGCAAGAAGGCGCCCGGCATGTGCGGCGTAGTAGAGGACGGCATCGTGCCCGGCCTCTACGGCTACGAATCCGGGCAAAGCGGCGTGGGCGACATCTTCGCCTGGTTTGTGGACAATGCCGTGCCGCCGGAATATCACGAGGCGGCCCAGGCGCGCGGCATTTCCGTGCATTCGCTGCTGGAAGAGGAAGCGGCCAAGCAGAAGCCGGGCGAGCATGGCCTGCTGGCGCTGGACTGGTGGAACGGCAACCGCTCGACGTTGGTCGACGTGGAACTGAGCGGCCTGCTGATCGGCGCGACGCTCGCCACCACGGCGCCGGACATCTACCGCGCTCTGTTGGAATCGACGGCCTTCGGCACACGCGAGATCATCGAGGGTTTTACCGATAACGGCGTGCCCGTCGACAGCATTGTGGCCGCGGGCGGCTTGCCCGACCGCAACAAGCTGTTGATGCAGATCTACTCCGACGTGACCAACCGCGAGTATCGCGTGGTGCGCAGCGCGCTCGCCGGTGCGCTGGGCGCGGCCATGCACGGCGCGGTCGCAGCCGGGGCGACTGCGGGCGGCTATGATGACATCTTCGCGGCGTCCAAGCATATGGGCGGGCTGAAAGATATCGTCTACCGGCCTATCGCAGAGAACGTGGCGGTGTATGACAAGATGTATGCCGACTACAAGAAGCTGTATGACTATTTCGGCCGCGGCGCCAACGACGTGATGAAGCGGCTGCGCGCTCTGCGCCGTGCCGCGCTGGCGGAGTGAGGGAATTAACCATGCTTGAAGCCTTGAAAGAAGAACTGTGGAAGCTTCACCTCGTGCTGCCGCGCGAGGGGTTGGTGACGTGGACCTCGGGCAACGTCAGCGCGCGCGACCCGGAGAGCGGCCTGGTCGTGATCAAGCCCAGCGGCGTGATGTATGAGGACCTGCGGCCCGAAGACCATGTCGTGCTGACCGTGGACGGCGATGTGGTGGAGGGGACGCTCAAGCCCTCCTCCGACACCGCCAGCCACCTCTATATCTATCGCCACCGCCCGGATGTGAACGGCGTGGTGCATACGCATTCGCCCTATGCCACGGCCTTCGCCGCGGTGGGCAAGCCGATCCCGGTCTACCTCACGGCCCTGGCGGACGAGTTCGGCCAAGCTATTCCCTGCGCCGGCTTCGCTCTGATCGGCGGGGAAGAGATCGGGCAGCAGGTGGTGGAGAACATCGGCACGTGCGCGGCGGTGCTGCTCAAGAATCACGGCGTTTTCACCGTAGGCAAATCCGCCAAGGCGGCGGTCAAGGCGGCGGTGATGGTGGAAGACGTGGCGCACACGGTACACCTGGCTTTGCAACTGGGCACGCCGGACGAGATCGCGCCCGACGATGTGGACAAGCTGCACTACCGCTACACGCACGTCTACGGGCAGTAGCAAACAAGACCCAATCGAGCGATTAAAGAAGGCCTAGGCGACAATACCCTGGACACGCCGGGCTATGGTACACTGGAGACAGGCACAGCCCGCAGCAAAATGGATCCGCTCGTCGATAGATAGGAAGTGCCGCATTCTCGCGTCGAATCTCCCGTTACCGGACGCGCGGCCGCGCTGAGGTCGGATCGCCCCAGCCGTCACGCATGTCGTTCGTATCTTTTATCCAGCCGTTCACCTCATTATCTTCTATCTTGGTCGGAGCCAGGGGCGCGTGATCGCTCTGCTGTACCGACTCTCTTAAGCTCATTCTCGCGGAAGGAGGCAGACGATGTTGCGTCAGTTGCGCCGGCTGGTCATGCCGATCAGCGCAGCGCTCACCCTATGTGCGTTGCTGTGGACATTGGGCTGGGCTGAGCCAAGCCAGGCAGCCGGAACGATCCTGTATGTGGACCCCGGTGGCAGTGATAGCGCTGCGTGCGGCTCTGTGGGCACGCCCTGTCGTACGCTGCAGTATGCGGTGGAAACGCGCGCTGCAACCGGCGATACGGTATTGGCTGCCGCCGGAATCTATACGGACCCATTTGCCCTGCAAGCGAATGTGACGGTGCGCAGCGCGGCCGGCCCCGCCACCACGCTGATCGACGGCGAGGGCGTGCGCGGGCCGATGGTCACAGCATCGAATATGGCTGTGACCGAGACGGCGCGCTTGGAAGGCTTCACCGTAACGCGCAGTGATGACAGCGGCATGGCGGTCGAGAACGCGTCGCCCGTCATTAGTGATTGCGTGTTCCTGCAAAACAACGGCGGCTTCGGCGGCGGCCTAAAGGTGAGCGGCGCGGCCGCTGTAGTGTCCGTCTATGCCAGTGAGTTCTTGTCCAACGTCATCACCGGCGATGGCGGCGGAATCTGGGTGTCGAGCGGGGCGTCGCTGTACGTCGTCGACAGCCACTTTGCCTTCAATCATGGCAACAGCTGGGGCGGCGGCATCCTGGGCAACAGCGCGCAGATAGTCAAAATTGACGACAGCCGTTTCGAGCATAATCGCGCCGGCAACCTGCCGATTTATTCCGGTTACGGCGGCGGGCTGATGGCGGCGGGCGGCACGGCGCTATACGTGGACGACAGTGAATTCTTGAGCAATACGGCGGGAACAGGCGGCGGACTCGACATTCGTGAGGCGCCGCACTTTACGTTAACCATGCTCACGGTGCGCGGCAACACGGCGGACCGCGCCGGTGGGATCGAGGCGGTTGACTCCTTGGGGGTTCTCAGCGCGAGCCAAATTGTAAGCAACACCGCCACTGAGGATCGAGGGGGCGGGCTGCTGGTTTCCGGCGGCGTGCTGACCGTGGCGGCGTCCACTCTCCAGGACAACAGCGGTGGCGGACTCCTCGCCAGCGGTCAGAGCCGCGCAACTATCTTCAACAACTTCATCGTGGCGAATGTGTCCCAATCCCCCCCGCAGGGGCAGGTGCGTTTGGAGAGCAGCGCCGGGGTGACATTGACGTATAACACGCTGGCGGGAGATAGCGTGAATCACGGCGTCAGCGTGGCGGGAAGCGGCGTACATGTGATCGCCAACAACATTATCGCAGGCCACAGCAGTGGTATTCAACTTATCGGCGCGGCGACGGCCTCCCTGCACAATAATCTTTTGTGGAATAACGCGCTGGACTATGACAACGTTGCGCCGGGGCAAGGCGATGTGCTGATGTCTCCCGACTTTGTCGACGCGGTCAACGATAACTACCATCTGGGCGTCTTCTCGTGGGCGGTGGACGCAGCCGGCGATGTTGCGGGCGTGGGCGATGACTACGACGGCGACGCGCGGCCGTTCGACGGCAACGACAACGGTCAGGCTGTTGCCGATATCGGCGCCGACGAGCGCATGTCCCAGACGCCGGCCCTCTACCTGCCGATGCTATCTCGCTAGCTTCTGCGCACGTTCATACAGCTCAGCGTCCCGCCGGGATGACCCGCTTGCCCGCCCGGCTTCTTGCCGCTGAGCTGCCGCAAACTACGCGCCTTCGTCTGCCGCCCGGTGTCGCGACTCGGCGGCCAATGCGAGTTGTGGCTGTCTTGCTTCAGCCGCGCTTCCAGTTCCTGCACGCGCACCTGCCACTGCTCAATCAGTGCCAGTTGTT
>JBBSBO010000357.1:0-4066 GCA_038251215.1 Caldilineales bacterium | reverse complement strand
GACGGTGCGTATGTCGTGCGCGTCGAGGAAGGGCAGGCGCAGCGTGTGCAGGGTGAGCGAGCCGTAGAGCACGCTCAGGTCGATGCGTCCCGGGCCGATGTTGATCTGCCCCCAGCCGGCGTCGAGCGACCAGAAGCAGCGGAAGCGCCCCTCTTCCATGCGCACCGGGTTGAAGCCGAGGGCATGCTGCCCCATGTCGAACTCGAAGCCGGAGAAGGCGTTGAGCAGAGCATAGGAAGCCATCGAGCGGGCGTAGTTGCTGCCGCATTCGAACTCGTTCCAGGGGTTGCGGCGCGCGCCGTCATAGCGCATGCGCACGGCCTCGACGCAGGTCATGCCTTCGTCCACCAGCCCGGTCATGATCATATGGATGGCGGCAGAGTACTCGAAGCCGTTCATTGTCTCCTGTGAGTAGGGGGCAGGGATGACGGGTTGGCGCACGCCCTGGGGCCAGGCGCAGATCACCAGGCCGCCTTCGTCGTTGAGGCAGTAGAGGCGGTCCGGGTTGTAGGCCGCGCGCATGAGCGGCTTGAAGTTGTACTTGAAGATGGCGGCGTTGGCCTGCTTCACCTGCTGCGGGTCGAAGATTTCCCCCAGGCCGTAGAGGCTGGCGTGCCACTGCGCCAGCACCTGGTCGATGCTGCTGCCTTCGCCGATCTGATACTTGATCTCCTGGTGCTCACCTGTCCAGTAGGCTTGCAGCGCCGAGCCGCCCTGGATCACGAGATCGTCTTCATACGACTCGATGATGCTGCGGTCGCCCAGGTCGATACGCTGGAAGTAGTATTCACCGTTGAAGAGATGCTCGTCGGCCCAGGCTTTGCCGCGGGCGAAGATGTCGCGGTACTCAGCTGCGGCATCGTCGTCGCCCAGGGCTTCGGCGATCTCCGCGCCCGCTTTGAGCGCGCCCAGGTACATGCCCGTCAACCAGGAATTGGGGCCGAACAACTCCATGTCCAGCGTGTGATGCTGGCGACCCCACAGCACGCCCGTCTTGTCCGGGTCCCAGCGGTCGATGTTGCGCTTGCTCCAGGCGAACTCGAGCGACTGTTTGGCCGCGGGCCACAGCTTGCGCAGCCACTCGCTGTCGCCGCTGATCTTCCAGTCGCGATAGAGCTTGAGGATGCCGCCGAACTGCCCGTCGGCGCAGGGGCGGAACTCCCAGGGCGCCGAGCCGATGGGCAGTTGCAGGCGGAAGGGCATGCCGCCGTCCGGGCGCAGGTTATAGGCGTAGTCGGCGTCGCGCATGGAACGCTCCAGCCGCGGGAAGAGGAAGGGCAGCGCCTGTTGGTAGTTCCATACGTGGGTGCAACTGCCCTCGCAGCAGCCCGCGCTGGGGTGACAGCCTTCCCAGCCGTAGAACGTCCCGTCCTCCAGGCGCAGCACAGTGGGCGACTTGAGGATCGAGATGTTGGCGGAGACGGCGTCGAGCGCGGCGTCGGGCAGGCTGGAGGCGAAGAGCGCATCCTTGAAGCGGCGTGTTTCGGCATAGAGGCGCGGCCAGTCTTGCAGGGCGTACTCGGCGCTCGCCAGTGAATCCGCCCACAGCGTGGCGTAGTAGTTGCGCCACGTGCCTTCCTGATTGGCTTTCCAGTAGTTCTGGCAGTTGGGGAAGTTCCACGCGATCACAAAGCGCACGTGGCGCGTGGCCCCGGGCGCGACGGGCACATGCACCGCCAGCAGGCCCTCATTGCGCGCGGCGGCCTGTTCCGGCGGGTAGGTGCGGTTCTTGAAGGGGCCGGGCGTCATCAGGTCGTGCCAGTAGACTTCCAGGTTGTCGAACCAGGCGCCCTTGAACCAGTACTGCTGCCAGCTCACCGTCACATCATCTTGCAGACCGGCGTCGGTGGCGAGGGTGAGGTCGCCGTAATGGATCGACTGCGGACTGACGCTGTCGCTGCGCAGATGCAGCGCGTGCCCCCACGCCGTCTCTTCGATGCTGTTGATCTGGTTAGCGGGCAGCGGGTTGCTGAGTACGCCGGCGAAGGTGTACGTCAGCGGCTGATCGGTCGTGTTGGTGACTTCCAGGTCGAAGAAAGCGGCGGGAATGCTGGAGTCGTCTTCGTTGGTGGGGATGAAGGGGTTGAAGGCGTGCAGCGTCACTTGGCCGGGGAAGGTGTCGTCGGCAAAGGCCAACTGGGCGATGGGGAATTCGCCGGTGAACTCACCGCTGACGAAATGGGGCAGGCCGGCCATGGTCTCGCGGCGCGGCCCCCAGCCGAACGAGTTGAAGGTCGGTCCGTTGATCTCGCCCTGGTAGGGGGGCAGCAGGTCGGAGTTGAGGATACGCGCCGCCAGCACTGCTTGCTCATTTTCGGCACGCACGGCGAAGTGCGAAAAGCCGTTGACGCTGCCTTTGTTGGGCCTGTTGAAGATCTCCCAGTCGATCAGGCGGCCATTGCCTGCCAGCCCGATGGCGCCGCTGCCGATCCCGCCCAACGGGAAACTGATCTGGCTGGTCTTGGGGCCGGTGTAGACGAGTGTGCTCATGTGATCCTCCCAAATGATTGTGTCTGTTGTGGGCTGTCCCCTCATTCTACCCTGGATCAGAGCGCGGGAGGTAATCGGGGGTCGTTCTTGCTTTTCCTCTGCGCCTCTGCGGTAGGCAGTTGGCAGTTTGTCGTTTTGGCGCGCGCCGGCATCGCCATTTTTGCCAATGCGGCTATAATGCAGCTCTGAATCGCGGCAAGAGAGAGGACGCAGCCATGCCACACACAAAACCGGACATCCGCCAGCTCGCCGCCGAGCGTATTCTGCTGCTGGACGGCGCCATGGGCACCATGATCCAGCGCGAGGGGCTGGAGGAGGCCGATTACCGCGGCGACCGTTTTCGCGAGCACGCCAGCAGCCTCAAGGGCAACAACGACCTGCTCAGCCTGACGCAGCCGGAAGTGATCGCCCGCATCCACCGCGCCTACCTGGAGGCGGGCGCAGACATCATCGAGACCAACACTTTCAGCGCCAACGCCATTTCGCAGGCGGACTATGACCTGTCCGCCGCGGCCTATGACATGAACTTGGCGGCGGCGCGCCTGGCGCGCGCGGCTGCTGATGAATATAGCGCCCAGACGCCGCATAAGCCGCGCTTTGTGGCGGGCGCGCTGGGGCCGACCAACCGCACGGCTTCGCTCTCGCCGGACGTGAACGACCCCGGCGCGCGCAACGTCTCCTTCGACGAACTCAGGGCGGCCTATGCCGAGCAGGCGCGCGCCCTGCTCGACGGCGGCGTGGATCTGCTGCTGGTGGAGACGATCTTCGACACGCTCAACGCCAAGGCCGCGCTCTTTGCCATCGACGAGTTGCTGGCGCAGCGCGGCGAGGACACGCCCGTCATGATCTCCGGCACGATTACCGACGCCAGCGGGCGCACCCTCTCCGGGCAGACGACCGAGGCCTTTTGGAATTCGGTGATGCATGTGCGCCCCTTCAGCGTGGGGCTGAATTGCGCGCTGGGCGCCAAGGAGATGCGTCCCTATCTGGAGACGCTCTCCGCCGTGGCGGACGTACCCATCAGTTGCTACCCTAACGCCGGCTTGCCCAATGAGTTTGGCGAGTATGACCAGTCGCCGCAGGAGATCGCAGGCTATTTGGCCGAGTTCGCACGCAGTGGCTTCGTCAACATCGTGGGCGGCTGCTGCGGCACGACGCCGGAGCATATCCGCGCCATCGCGGCGGCAGTGGAGGCGCTGCCGCCGCGGCAGCTGCCGCAGATCGAACCCGTGTCGCGCTTCAGCGGGCTGGAGCCGCTGGCGATCACGCCTTTCACCAACTTCGTTAACGTGGGCGAGCGCACCAACGTCACCGGCTCGGCCCGTTTCCGCCGCCTGATCATGGAGGGCGACTTGGAGGAGGGATTGCGCATCGCCGCGCAACAGGTGGAAAACGGCGCGCAGATGATCGACGTTAATTTCGACGACGGCATGTTGGACGGCGAGGCGGCGATGGTGCGCTTCCTCAACCTGATCGCGACCGAGCCGGAGATCGCCCGCGTGCCCGTGATGATCGACTCGTCCAAGTGGTCGGTGCTGGAGGCGGGCCTCAAGTGCGTGCAGGGCAAGGCGGTGGT
>JBBSBO010000356.1:0-4066 GCA_038251215.1 Caldilineales bacterium | reverse complement strand
TTCCCCATTTATTTGGAGGAGACAGGCGAAGAAGGCAGTACGGAGCACGTGATCAACCGGCGCGCAGCGTTGTGGCGACAGTCGCCCGGCAGCGTCTCCGACGAGGAATATGCCGAGTTCTACAAGCAGTTGACCTACGACGACGCCGACCCGCTGGCGACGATGCACCTGGTGGCGGACGCGCCGGTCAACCTGCGCGCCGTGCTGTTCATCCCCGCGCAGCGCGAGCGCGGCGCGCTCAACTTGCGCCCGGAGCATGGGCTGCGCCTCTACTCGCGCAAAATTCTGATCCAGGATGCCAACAAGGATCTGCTGCCCGACTATTATCGCTTTGTGGACGGCGTGGTGGATTCGGAAGATCTGCCCCTCAACGTCTCGCGCGAGATGGTGCAGAGCAACCCGGTCATGCGCCAGATGCGGCGGGCGCTGGCAGGCCGCGTCAGCCGGGAACTGAAGGCGCTGGCGGACGAAAAGCCGGAGCAGTATGTGCAGTTCTGGAACGAGTTCGGCCTTTTCCTCAAAGAGGGCGTAGCCGTGGACCCTGCCGCGCGCGAGACGTTGCTGCCGCTGCTGCGCTTCCACTCCACGCGCAGCGGGCCGGAACTCATCTCACTGGCAGACTATACCGGGCGCATGGCGGAGGGCCAGGAGGCTATCTACTACGTGCTGGGCGAGGACCTGACCTCGGTGGCGCGCAGCCCGCATCTGGACTATTTCCGCGCCCACGATATCGAGGTGCTCTACTTGGCGGACCCCATCGACGGTTACATGACAGCCATGCTGCACGAGATGGAAGGCAAGCGGCTGCAAAATGTGGACGATGCCGGGTTGCATTTGCCGGAGACGGAGCAGTCTGCGCAGGCCGACGTGCCGGCGGTGGACGACGCAGCCTTCGACGCGCTGGCGGAGCGCTTCCAGGCGACGCTAGGCGCACGCGTGCGCGACGTGCGCGCCTCCAAGCAACTGGTCGACAGCCCGTGCCGCCTGGTGTCGCCGGAGGACAACTATGAGCGCGACCTGGAGCGGCTGCGGCGCTTGACGGAGGAGGGCTACGAGGCGCCGACGAAGTTGCTGGAGCTAAACCGGCGTCATCCGATGATGGTGGACCTAGCGCACTTGCTGGAGACCGACGCTGGCGATCCGCCGATCGACGCCGCCATCGAGCAACTCTTCGACAATGCGCAGTTGCTGGAAGGGGTACACGCCAACCCGGTGGAGATGGTCGACCGCATCCAGATGCTGATGGCCGCGGCAGTGGCGGCTAAGCGCGCGGGCGAGTAGCTCGCGCTGGGCCGCGCCCCGCGATTCCCCTATAGACCCACGTCGATCACGCCGAAGAGGGCGAGGATGGCGAAGAGAATGGGCTGGTGTACCATATAGATCAGCAGCGAATGCCGGCCCAGGAATTCCAGCGCGCGGAAAGGCAGCCAGGCCGATAGGTCGGGCAGCAGGAAGGCGCGCCGGCCCTCCGGGTAGAGCGTATTGCCCAGGAAGACGCCCAGCAGCACGACGCCAAACCAGGGGATGAGGGGGAAGAAATCATTCGGCGCATAGCCGTGTGGGGCGAGGCCCAGCCAGACCAGCCAGCGCGTGTCTACATACATCTGTTGGATAAAGTGACCGCCCACGAAGAACGCGGCCCACAGCGCCAAATTCAGCCAGCGATAGCGCAGGAAAGGGTAGGCCGCGGCGACGGAGAAGCCGATCAGGTGCAGCACGCCGAAGTCGACATAACCGATCTTTAGGAGAGCCGTCACCACAGTGATGACCATGCCCAGAGCGAAGATGCGCAGGCCGCGCACCAGGAACTTGAGGTAGAGTCCCTGCGTGCCGCGCTTGGCTAACGTGCGGTGGTAGCTGATGGTCAGCGACACACCCACGAGTAGGATGAAGAGGATGGCGGTGGTGCGCTGGAAATATTTCCAGAAGCCGGCCCACAACACCACATCAGGCAGCACACGGAAATACCACAAGTCCCACATCAGGTGGAATGTGACCATCATCACGATGGCTACGCCGCGCAGGCTGTCTACCTCCCAGAAGCGTTGAATGCCCCCCAGGGGCTTGATGCGCCCGGCGGCGCTTGGTGTGGCAGACATGGGCTGGCTCCTGTGCGGCTGGCTGGCGGACAAGCAGTTCACGATAACAGGTTACCAGTATAGAAGACCGGCGCGCCGCCTGGCAAAAAGCGCACGCTCAGCGCGCTCTATCCCCTTGCTTGCCGTCCCTCTTGCGGTCTCGCTTGCGACTCTGCCCCGCGGCCCGGCGCCGCCGATCATCGCCTCTGTCGCGCCGCTCCAATATTCGCGCGGAACAAAGCCGCCGCCCTGTGCGTACCCTCTACGGACGGCGTAACTATTTCGCAGTCGTCACGTCATAGCAAGTGACTGCTTTCCGCCACGGAGGCGTAGGCTGCTACCTGCCGTTGGCAGGCCTGGCGCCTACCTATGGCAAGTCGCAACAGGAGTAGGTTCCCCTGGGGCATAGCGAAAGGGCTTGCGGATCGTGACGAGTGTGAAACGAACCGATCTGAAACGACCAGATAAGGTCCTGATCATCATCCCCGCCTTGAATGAGCAGGGCGCGATTCGCCAGGTGGTGAGCGGCGTGCACTTGGCCGTGCCGCAGGCCGACGTCCTGGTGATCAACGACGGCTCGACCGACAACACGTCCGCCGAGGCCGAGGCTGGCGGCGCGCTGGTGGTCAAGCACCCCTTCAACCTGGGCATCGGCGGCGCGGTGCAGACCGGGTTGAAGTTCGCACGGGCCAACGGCTATGACTACGTGATCCGGCTGGACGGCGACGGGCAACACAACGCCGCCGAGATCCAGTTGTTCTTGACGGCGCTGCGCGGGCAGCGCGCCGACATGGTGGTCGGCTCGCGCTTCTTGGAAACGGGCGTGGACTGGCACATCCCGCTCTCGCGACGCATCGGCATCCGCTTTTTTAGCTGGTCAGTGTCGCGCCTGATCGGCGAGCGCGCCACGGACACGACATCGGGCTTCTGCGGCATGAATCGCTCCGCTATTCACGTATTGGCGACCTATCTGCCGCAGGATTATCCTGACGTGGAGAGCCGCGTGATCGTCCACAAGGCCGGGCTGCGCCAACTGGAGCTGCCCGTAAACATGCGTGCGCGTAGGACGGGCGTCAGCTCGATCAACGCCTGGCGCTCAATCTACTATGCCTTTAAGGTGACAGTCGCCATGGTCACGTCGGCTATGAAGGACATTGCCCCCTACCACGGCGTGCTGCCGCCGCTGGAAGTAGCGTCTGTGGCGGGGCCGGCTGATGTCCAGTCGGCGCGCGGCGCCGACTAGGGGCAGACATGGAGGAAGTTCGTGGCGCGCATACCCGTCGAGCAACAGATCTTGGCTATCGCCTTCAGCTTTATCCTGCTGTTGGTGACGATTCAATTGGTGCGCAAGCATAAGCTGCGCGAGGAGTATGCGCTGGTATGGCTGGGCGCCAGCGCCACGATCTTCGCGCTGACCGTCTTCGACCGCCTCGTGACCGTGTTAGCCGGGCTGTTTGCCGTCAGCTATGCGCCCACGCTGATCTTGGTCTTTGGGCTGCTCTTTGCGCTGGTCGTGCTGCTCTCGCAGAGCGTGACGATTTCGGCGCAGGCCGACCGCATTCGCGACCTGGCGCAGAGCTATGGACTGCTGGAGCAACGCGTGCATCAAATGGAAACCCTGGCGCTTCATGCGCCCGCCGCCGATGACGTGACTGTGTCAAAGCTCGCGACCCCTGCCGCCATTCCCGGCGCCGCGGCTGCGTCGAACCCTACCGTCAAACCGGCGGGTGACACTTCGCCCGCACAGCCGGCGCGCAAACTTAGCCGCGTCTTGGTGATCGGGCTGGACGGCGCGACCTTTGACCTGATCGAGCCGTGGGCCGCGGCGGGCTATTTGCCTACGCTCAAGCGGCTGATGGAGGCGGGCGCGCATGGCCCGCTGCGCAGTACGCTGCCGCCCATGACCGGCCCGGCCTGGACCTCCTTCGCCACGGGCGTCAACCCCGGCAAGCACCGGCTGTATGACTGGATCGCGCGCGAGCCGGACA
>JBBSBO010000355.1:0-4075 GCA_038251215.1 Caldilineales bacterium | reverse complement strand
TTCTGGGAGCCGAGCCTCTCCGTCACGAGCATCCAGCCCGGCACGTACTACGTCATCGTCGAAACTGAACCGAGCGAGGAAGACGTCGCCGTCACGCTGACCGCCACCGGCGCCGCGGGCGAAGCGCCCTCCGGCCTGACCAGCGGCGTCACCGCCACCGGCGTCTTTGCCGAGGGCGACGAGATGACCTCCTACCAGTTCAACGTTACCACGCCCGGCGCCGTGATCACGATTCAGCTTGCCTCCGACGCCGAAGACACCGACTTCGACCTGCAAGCGGGCACGGCTCCGGATCAGGTGGATTGGTCCACGTATACGATCGGCTCGGACGACCTATTGACCTTCATTGCGCCCGTTGCCGGGCAATACTATATCGGCGTGCGCAGCAACGACTACACCGGCGAATACGCCCTCACCGCGACGGAAGGCGACCTGGCGCCGGCGCTCAACTTCGACGTCCCCACCTGGGGCAACGTCAAAGCGGGCGCACGTGCCGTCTTCGCGCTGGATGTGACGGAGCCGGGCGATTTCCTCACCATCGTCCTGATCGGCCCCGCCGACGAAGCCATCGATCTGGACCTCAATATCTCGGGCTACAGCGCGGATGGCTACACGATTTCCGGCGTCAGCGGAAGCTCGGTCGGCGCCTCGGAAATCGTAAGCATGCCGCTGCTCGAGGCTGGTCTGTACGAGATTGCCGTCAACGGGCAGTACTCGGACGCCGACAGCGATTTCATCCTGCTGGCTCGCCGCCAAAACCCGAATACCCTGGCAGGACAGTGGGCCATCGACGCCACCGCCACCAGCCAATATGGCGACGACGGCTACGCCGCGCTGCAAACCACCGGCGCGCCCAACACGCCCTATGCCGGCGACTATGACACGGCCTGGGCCTCCGAAGAGGCCGAGGCGGGCGAACAGACCCTGGAGCTGACCTACGAACACGCGGTCGTGCCCTATGCCGTCAACATCTACGAGAACTACAACCCCGGCGCGGTCGTCAGCATCGAGGCCTTCGACGCGGCCAACAACGAATGGGTCATCCTGTGGGAAGGCGACGCCCAGGCCGTTGAGGAGCGTATGCGCGTCTTCAGCCCCACACTGGAGACGGTCGACTTCGCCACGGACTCCATTCGCATCGTGCTGGACACCGACGCGGTGGACGGCTGGAACGAGATCGACGCCGTCGAGTTGGCCGGTCGCCCGTAGCCGCCGCGCCCCAACCTAGCATGTCGTGTCGCAAGGCGGTTGGTCCAGGTTGGGCCAACCGCCTTGCTGTTCCCGTGTGCAAATCAAACAGGACACTGATTTGCACAGAAATTCTAGATAAACACGGATGATCTGCGCGGATCGATCTAAATCAGTGGCATCCGTGGCCGATCTTTGACGCGTTTGTCGCCGCGCGATCCGGTTTCACGAGTTGCATAGTTGCCGGAACTCGGTACAATACTCACAACTCAGTACCTGCCGAGGAGGAAAACCCAATGGCCCAAGCCCAAGAGCACACGCCTGCCACGCCCAACCGTCCCAGCCAAAAGCCCGTGCTGGCCTTCATCGACTGCGATATCGCCTGCGGCAAAGATGAGCTGGCGCGCGAAGAGCTGCTGCGCCATGTGGGGCGCTATCGCTCGCCGGGCGTAGCGCCGCTCTTCGTCAACTGGCTGCGCCAGCGCGCGGACCTGCGCTTCGCCTGCCTGGTGCGCGATCTGTCCGAATTCAACAACTTCATGCTGGACGTCGTGCGCAGCGTAGACGGCGTCCGCGAGACGCGCACCACCCTCAGCTTCGGCGGCCGCGCCGACCTCGACGCCCTGCTCGAGCTGGAGATGGAGGTCAGCCCCAGCAGCCACACCGTGGCTGCGAACGTACTGATCGACGTGCAGCCGGGCATGGACCGCGCCTGCTTCCAAAGCCTGCTCGACCTGCCCCCCCACCCCGATGTGCGCCGCGTGTGGCTGCTCAACTGCTACCACAGCCACGACGCCGACCTGCTCCTGCTGCTGCTGGGCAAAAACGTCGCCGCGCTCACCGGCTACGTTATGAGTTGGGTGCGCACCGCGCCCGGCGTCGCCGACACCGAAATGAGCAGCGTGCTCGACTGGCGCTGGATGGCGGAGCCGGAAGATATTGTCGAGCTGTGCGAACTGTTCTTCAGCCCCGCCGGCGGCGAGCCGCCACCGCCCGGCCTCCAGTCTCGCCCGCCGCGCCCGCAGCAAGCGCCTGCCACACAGCCCGCCGCCACGCGTGTGGACGGCAGCACGCGCGGCTAGTCGCCGCCCCTCAATCCAGGCCGTGCAGCGCCCGCGCTACAAAGCGATGGCTCTGCGCCCGAAAGCGGCCCCAATCCGCCCACGCCGGAGCCGCGCCCCCCACCCCTTCCAGCGCATCCGCCACCGCGCCCAGCTCCGTCGGGGGGACCCAGCGCCAGCCGGCAATGCGTTCGCTCGCGTCCTGCGGCATTAGCGTCGCACCCGCCGGCAGTTCTACCAAGAAGTGATAGGTGGCGAAGGCATGGCTCACGCCCAGGCTGCGGTGCGCCATCTCATACGACAGCACGCCCAGCAGATCGCGCACCAGCACTTCATGCGCTGCCGCGCCCACCTGCAAGCCCGTCTCCTCGGCGATCTCGCGCGCCAGCGTCTGCACCACGGCCTCGCCCTGGCGGATGCCGCCTGTAGGCAGGCGGTAGGCCCCCTGCGGGTAGATGCTCTTGATGTGTAGCAGCAGCCCCGTCTGCGGCCGCGCCACATAGGCGATGTAGCAGATCTCAGCGCGGCGCCCGTCGCTGAACAATTGCTGATGCCGGCCCGTGAGGAAAGGGTCATCCACCGCCAGGCGCACATGCTCGCGCCGCGCCTGCGGCCAGGCCGCGGTCAACGCCGCCCATTCCGCCTCGTCGACAGTATCGCACAGCGCGGGCGTCAGGTGTTCCTCGGTTGTGGGTTCAGTCATCAACGCCTCGAATTCTTCATGCTTGTGGAGAAGCGTCCTCTATTGGGTGCGCCGCCACTCCTGTACATTGCCGTTCAGCCCCCAGGGGCCGGGGTCGATGCCGGCCCAGCGTGCGGAGTAGGCCCAGGCCGTCATCTCGCCGCTGAGGAAGACATAGGGCTGCTCTTGCGCCACACGGCGCTGCGCCTGGCGATACAGCTCGCCGCGCGCCGCCAGGTCACAGCCGGGCAGCGCCTGCGCCTGTTCCAGCCAGGCGTCGACCTCGGCGTCCTGGAAGCTAGTGAAGTTGGCGCCCTTGCCCGGCAGATCGTCGCGACTGTTCCAGAACGACTGGAGGCCCGGGTCCGCCGCCAGATTGTCCCAGCCCGCCAGCGCCAGGTCGAAGCGTTGCCCCAGCAGCTCCGCGGCGACGGCCTCAGACGGCGCAGGGGCCACGTCGACGGTAAAGCCCGCGTCCGCCAAGTCTTGCGCGATCAACTGCGCCGTGGCCACGCGCGCCGGGTTCCCGGCGTTGACGGTCAAGCGCAGCGCCAGGGGCGCGCCCGCCTTCTCGCGCACGCCGTCGCCGTCCTGATCTTGCCAGCCGGCCTGCTCCAGCAGCGCCTGCGCCTGTTCGACGTTGTGCGCGACCGGCGCGAGGTCCGCGGCATAGGCCCAGGCGACGGCGGGCAACACATCGCTCGCCGGCGGATAGCCTTGCCCCGCCAGCTCCTGCTCGATCAGCCGCGGCGCGTCGACGCCCAGGGCAATCGCCTGACGCACGGCTCGCTCGCCGAGGATGGGATGCGTCTGCTGCGCCACCAGCCCGCCGGCGCTGTCACGGCCCGGCTGCGGCGCGCCCGGGTTGGCCTGGTTCAGCGCCAGGAAGAGTAAGGCCGGCGCGGGCGTACGTCGCCAGGTCAGGCTGGGTGCCAGTCCGCTCACATCGAGGCTCGCCAACTCGTCGGCGGAGAACCACGCAAGGTCCGCCAAGCCCTCATTTAGCTGGCGCAGCCGCTCCGCTGCGGGCGGCACAATGCGCAGCAGCCAGCGTTCCATAGGCGGCGCGCCCTGCCAGGCGGCGGGATTCGCCGCCAGCACGATCTGCTCGCCCGGCGTGCGCGCCACAAAGCGCAACGGCCCC
>JBBSBO010000354.1:0-4079 GCA_038251215.1 Caldilineales bacterium | reverse complement strand
CGGGCACGGCAAGGTCTTCTACTTTCGCCCCGGGCACGAGACGCACCCGATCTACTATCAAAAGGAAGTTCGCCAGGTCATCGCCAACGCCGTGCGCTGGGCGGCGCCCTCGCACAGCTTTGAGAACCCCTACGGCTTGCAGAAGGCCATCAACGAGAAGCAGGCCCTGGAGCCGCTGAAGTAGGCAGTGTACATTCTCCGTGCGGGGGGTGATTATCCCCTGCACGGAGACGAAGCAAACCCGTTTGATTGATGAAAGACTGACGAGTTCACGAAGGAGAAACCCCATGAGCTTGGCAGGCAAACGTGTAGCAATTTTGGCCGAAGACGAGTACGAAGACCCGGAACTGTGGTATCCCTATTATCGGCTGCAGGAGGCGGGCGCCACGGTGACCGTGGTCGGCCCGGAAGCCAAGTCGTACAGCAGCAAGCACGGCTACCCGGTCAAGGCGGAGAAGGCAGCGAGCGCGGTCAGCGCGGCGGACTTTGACGCCATCGTCGTGCCGGGCGGCTATGCCCCGGACAAGCTGCGCCGCTATCCCGCCGTGCTGGACCTGGTGCGCGGCATTGCAGACAAGGGCGGCGTTGTGGGCGCCATCTGTCACGCCGCTTGGGTGCCGATCTCGGCGGGCGTGGTCAAGGGCAAGCGCGCCACCTGCGTCGCCGCCATTAAGGACGACCTCGTCAACGCCGGCGCCCACTATGTGGACGAGGCGGTGGTGGTGGACGGCTACTTCGTCACGTCGCGCACGCCCGCGGATCTGCCCGCATGGCTGCCGGCGCTGATCGACGCCATCGAAGCCACCAAATAGGCCGCGCTGGACTGGCGTATCAGCGAGGAAGCCGCGGCTTCCTCGCTGATGCTGCGCTGCGGAAATCCGAGCATGTTTCAGGTCAATTCACGCATATTCACGTAGATGGGCGGGGAAATGAACGACGGGGTGGACTATCAGGGGCAACTGGTTTTGCACTTCCGTCGCGGCTATCTGACGCAGGCCGCGGGCGGCTATAACGTATGGCGCACCGAGGCGATCCCGCGCACGGTCCCCGCCGATCAGACCGCCATCATCGTGTGCGATATGTGGGACAAGCACTGGAGCAAGGGCGCGGCCGAGCGCGTGGCGGACATGGCGGGCTATATGAACGAGGTGATTGCCATCGCCCGCATTCGCGGCGTGCAGATCATCCATGCCCCGTCCGACACGATGGACTTCTACAAGGACACGCTGGGCCGGCATCGCATCCGGCTGGCCCCGGCTGTGCCGCCGCCGCAGGACTTTGAGCGCGCCGTGCCGCGTTTGCCCATCGACGACAACGACGGCGGGTCGGATACCGGCGAAAGCGAGGCACGCCGCGTGTGGACGCGCCAGCACCCGGCGATCCAGATCGACCAGGAAACCGATGTGATCTCGGATAACGGGCAGGAGATCTATAACTTCCTGCACCAGCAGGGCATTCGCCAGGTGCTGATCATGGGCGTACACACCAACATGTGCGTGCTCAACCGCTCGTTCGGCATCAAGCAGATGGTGAAGTGGGGCGTCAACATTGCGCTCGTGCGCGATCTGACCGACGCCATGTATAACCCGGCGATGCCGCCCTACGTCAGCCACAACGAGGGAACGCAGCTGGTGGTGAGCTACATCGAGAAGTTCTGGTGCCCCACCATCGCCACTGAGCATCTCTTGGGCGCGAGCCGCTAGGACGCAAGTTCCACGATCGACAAACCGGGGTCCCTCTTCAGACTGTAGAAGAAGGACCCCGGTTTTTTTGTTCGCTTGAGGAGCGCGCGCCGTCTAGCCGATTTCGACGAGCATGGCGTCGAGCGTGACGCTTTGGCCGGGCTGCACGTCGACGCGCAGGATGGGGCCGCTGCGCGGGGCGCGGATCTCGTTTTCCATTTTCATGGCTTCGAGCACGACCAGGGATTGCCCGGCGGTGACCTGTTGGCCGGTCTCCACGAGGACGCGCGTGATGAGGCCGGGGATGGGGGCCTTGATGCGCCCGTCGCCGCTGGCGGGGCGGGCGAAGCTGGCGTCCACATCGCGCAGATCGAGCGTGTGACGGCGGCTGCCGGACTGCACCCAGCGCAGGCTGCGGTCGAAGGTGACTTCGTAGGGGCGATGGTCGACCACGATCCACTCGAGGGGCTGGGCGGGGTCCGCTCCGGGCACGTAGACGTCGATCTGCTCGCCGTCCACGACGGCGCGGAACTCGGTCGGGTCGGCGGGGTCTTGGCGCACGTCGATCTCGTAGGTGCGCCCGTTGAAGGTTACGGCGATTGTGCTCATGGCGAATGCTTGCCTCGTTAATTCTTGCCTGGCTAGATACTTGCCTGGCTAGATGGTGCGGCTGGCGCGATGCCAGCCGGAAAGCAGACGCTCGGGGATGACCGGCGTCTGCGCCTGGTTGCGCAGCACATAGGCGACCGCAGCGGCGACAGCCAGGTCGCGCTCGGCTCCGTTCAGGCGGCTGGATGCGGCGTCCAGGCGGCTGAGCAGGTTCGTGTCATACTCGCCGCGGCTGAAGCGGGCGTCGTCCACGATCTGCTGCAGCAGCGTCAGGTTGGTCTGCACGCCGGCGATGGTGAACTCCTCCAGGGCGCGCTGCAACCGGCGCATGGCGAGGGCGCGATCTTCGCCCCACACCACCAGCGTTGCCAGGATGGGGTCATATTGCACCGGCACTTCGCAGCCGGCGCAGCCGTAGGAATCGACGCGGATGTGCGCCCCGCCGGGGATGCGGAAGCGGTGCAGGATGCCGGGGCTGGGCAGGAAGTGGTTCCACGGGTCTTCGGCGTTGATGCGGCACTGGATGGCCCAGCCACGCAGCGCCACGTCCTCTTGGCCCTGCGACAGCGGCAGGCCGGCCGCGATACGGATCTGCTCCGCCACGATGTCCAGGCCGCTGATCATCTCGGTGACGGGATGCTCGACCTGGATGCGCGCCTTGATTTCGGTGAAGTAGAAGGCGCCCTCACGGTCCATTAGGAACTCGACTGTGCCGGCTCCCTGGTAGTCAAAGAGGCGGGCGATGCCCAGGGCCGTGTCCCACAACTGCGCGTGCTGTTCCGGCGACAGGTTGGGCGCGGGCGACTCGCCCACGAGCTTCTGATTGTTGCGTTGCAGCGATCCGTCGCGGTCGCCCAGATGAATGATATTGCCGTGGCGGTCGCCCAGGATTTGCACTTCCAGATGGCGGGCGCCTTCGATGATCTTCTCCAAATAGAGGCGCTGGTCGCCATAGACATTGTCGGCCTCGCGGCGCGACTGGCGGGCGCTTTCCACGAGCGCGACGACTTCGTTGACCACGCGCGTGCCGCGCCCGCGCCCGCCGCTGCACGACTTCACCGCCAGCGGGTAGCCCAGGCTTTGCGCCAGGCTGAGCAAGTGTTGCGCGTCGTCTTCGTCCAGTTCGCCGGCGTCGTCGAGGCAGGCGCGGGCGTGGACGGGGATGCGATAGCCCGCCTCCTGCACGCGCTGCATGGCGTCGATCTTGGCCTGGCAGGCGGCGACCACCTGGCTGGGCGGCCCCACGAAAACGACGCCGGCCTCCTCGCAGGCGCGGATAAACGCCGGGCGTTCGGCGAGGAAGCCATAGCCGGGGTGGATAGCGCCGGCGCCGGTCTGCCGGGCGAGGCGCAGGATCTCGTCGCCGTCCAGATAGCCCGCTTCCGTCGTCAGGGCGACGCACTCATCCGCCAGGCGCACGTGCAGCGAGCTGCGGTCGCCCGGTACATAGACGGCAACCGAGGTGATGCCCAGCTCGCGGCAGGTGCGGATGATGCGCACCGCCACGGCCCCGCGGTTGGCAATCAGCAGTTTGTCGAACATGTCAGCTCCTTGCGGCCTGCACGGGCGCGATAGAATGCGCGTCATGACGATGGCGCGATTACATGGGCGCGATGCCGTGTTTGCGCGGGGCGTGCTGCTCGCGCTTGGATAGGGTCAGCTCGAGCGAACGAATCAGGATGCGGCGCGTGTCGCGTGGCTCGATCACGTCGTCGATCAGGCCGCGCGCTGCGGCGATGTAGGGATTGTTGAAACGCTTCTGATAGTCTTCGGTCAGCTCACGGCGCT
>JBBSBO010000353.1:0-4083 GCA_038251215.1 Caldilineales bacterium | reverse complement strand
TGGCGCGCCCCCTTGCAAGAGGACCCCGCCGGCCATGCCCAGAAACATTAGGAAGGCGGCCGCCGTGATAATGCCCACAACTAACAGGCGGTTGGTCATCGCAGCACCCCGCCCACCGTCAACATGGCGAAAATGAACCACGGCAACAACAGCCCGGACCCCAGCGCCAGAACCAACAGAACCCGCCCGCTCCACGCGGAAGGCGGCTTCTGATAGTCCAAGCCCAAGAGCTTGCACGCGTCCCGCGCCCGGTCCCGCGGTACGTCTAGCAACATGTAATCGCCGGATGCCTGCCAACTCCAAGAGGCAATGCGCGCGGCTTTGAGAATCGCCGCCGCTTCTATCGCCTCACCGCGCGGGATTGCCAAGCGCGCACCGCCGCGGGCAAGGCTCATGCCCGGGGTGATAAAGTCCCCGGCGGCGAGAATGCCTAGCGCCCCGTCTAGCCAATCGCCGCCTTCCGTCCGGTCATCATCGGTCACAATCTCAATATTCGGTTGTGTGGTCATGTTGCCCCCTGTTTGTGGGGCTAGTGGGGTATACTGGGCGTCAGCCCGTCCACTAGCCGCTCTAGTGCGATTGGTCAGCCGTGGGTCGGGGCTACACTCCCCGGCCCGCGGCGCCTTCTATGTCTTCGCTAGCCACTAGTCCACAGCGCCATAGCGGGCATGGGCCGCCGCTAGGTCACTGTCTACCAGGGCTAGGTATTGCCTCAGTACTTGGATATCCGCATGGCCCATTAGCCGGGCAAGCGCATAGACGTTCATCCCTGCCCGCAAGGACCAAAGCGCAAACGTTCTGCGCAACATATGCGGCCCCACTTGCCCCACAAGCGCGCGGCGGCCGGCCCGCTCTACCAGTTGACGCAAGCCGCCGGCCGTCAAGCGCCGGGCGCCCTTCAAAGAGCGAAAAACCGGTTCATGCGGCCCCGGCTTGCCCGCCGCCATGTAGTACTTAACCAAAGCCTTCTGCGCTTGCGCTCCAAAGTAGACGACGCGCGCCTTATCGCCCTTGCCGCTGCGAACCCGCACAACCCCGGCCCTCAGGTCAACGTCGGCGCCGTCTAGGGCTACAAATTCACTAGCCCGCAAGCCCGTATCCAACAGGAACAACAGCGCGGCCCGGTCCCGCTCACATTCGCAGCCGTCCAAGAGCGCGCCCACTTCCGCCGGCTCAAGGGCCGGAAGTATCCCCTTAGGCAGTCGCGGCATTCTTACTTGCGCCATAGGTGAGGTCGCTATCAGCCCTTCGCGCAGTGCGAAGCGGAAGACGGTCTTCAAAGCCCGCGCCGCGCCGTGTATGGTCTGAGGGCTTAGCCCTTCCTCTTGCATGGCCGCAAGGTAACCGCGCAGCTGGGCAGTAGTCACGTCGGCTAGGCGCGGGTTATCCGCCCACTGGGCAAAGCGGCTAAGGTGATATCCGTAGAATTCAATCGTGCGCGGGGAAAGACGCCGGGCGCGTGCGTCCAACTCGTGAAGTTCTATGAGGTCTGCAAAATGGCTAGTCTGTGACTCAAACATAACCCGCCCCTTCTGCCGTTAACTACCGGTAGTGGGGGCGGGCTAGTTGCCCGCTATGGATTGTACCCAGTACCCCCTGCAGGATTCGAACCTGCGACCCGCTGCTTAGAAGGCAGCCGCTCTGTTCCACTGAGCTAAGGGGGCGCGATCATCCAACAAGATGCTTGTCTGCATTTTACCGTCTGCCACGCGCGCCGTCAAAGCGAGCATAGTCCCTATCCGTCAAGGCCTCACCTTCAGCACGCCGACCTCCACGCGCGCGCTATCCTGTCCCGCCGCGACCAGCGGCGCGTCGGCGCGCCCAGGCCGGTAGACTCCCGCCAACACGCGATACTCGCCCGGAGCCAAATCACCCGGCAGTTCGATCAGATGGCTGTGCTGCACGATCATCCCCGGCTGCCAGCGCGCTGCCGGCAGATAGAGTCCGCCCAGCGGCGCGTCGTTCTGCGCGATGACCTGCCCGCCGGCATCCGTCACATGCACAAAGGCCGTCAGCGACTCCGGCTCGTCAACGACCGCCCAGGTGAGGCGCACCTCTGCGACCTCGCCCGCGCGGGCAATCTCCACGGACGCCCCGATCAACTGCACCGCGCCGAAATCAGCCGCGATGACGTTCGGCTTCTCGCTCTGTTCCGTCCAGCCTCCTGCCGCCGCCAGAAAAAAGCAGCCGACGCCCGCCCACGCCGCTAACGCTACGCGCGGCCACGTTCGCCGCTGCCCCCACAACAGCCATAAAATCCCCAGCCAAGCCACAAGCCAGGCGATGCGGCCTAACCACGCAAATGGAGTCGGCCCCCACGTCACCGCCAGCCTGTGCTCGCCCGCAGGAAGCGCCACGGCAAGCAGCCCCAAGGAAGTATTGGGAAACGCCGTCGCCACGTCCCCGTCGAGGCGAACATCCCACGCGGGAAAGTAGAAACTGGGCAACGTCAACGTCATCGGCGACGCCGCGCGAATGCGATAGGCGCTGCGCAAGTAGCCCTGCGCCGACACCTCGACTTGCGCCCTTACAGGCTCCTGGCGGAGGATCGCCTCGCCGTCGTCCGGCTCGCGACCCAGCGCCCACTTGGGCGCCGTGACCCACCTGGGCAGGAACTCGCTCGTCCACGTGGCGCCTACCTGTCCGTGTTCCGCGTCGAACGCCCACATCTGCTCCGCCGTCACTGCTTCCTCCGCCGGCGGCAGATGGCTTTGCGGCAGGCGCGCCGTCGCGTAGACAACGACATAGAGGCCAATCAGCGCCGCCGCCCAGGACAATGTGCGCCGCCGTGATTCTCTTCGCAAAGCGCGAGCCGCGGCCTCCGCCGCCAGCCCCGCCAGCAGCGCCGCGCTGAACGCCGTCAGTATCTGCCAACGCCAGGGAAACTGGAGCTTGCTCATCACCGGCAAAGCGGCGCGCCACACGGCGTCGCTGCTTGAGGTCATCAGCCACAACGAGACGATGCCGCCGATCCATGCTAGCCCAAGGGGCGGTCGCAGATCTTCGTTGCGGAAGAAGACAAGCGGCGCGATCGCCAGCAGGCCGAACACATACCACGGCACAGGGACCCCAGGCGCGGAGGCCGCAGGATAGGCATACAGGAAGTCCCACGTCCCCAGCGTGCGCCATATGGCAAAGTGATCGACATACCCCACGCTGTGCGCGGCGGCCCCGATCTCGGTCCAGGCGCTCTCCAGCAGAGCGGGGATAGCATACGGTGCGCTCAGCAGCGCGCCTATCAGCCAAGCCGCGCCGAAGCTCAGCGCGCCGGTCAACTCGCGCTGCCGCGCCGGCCCCAGCACAAGCGAGATCAACCATGCGACAGCCGCGGCCAGAGTCGCCATCAACGCCGTCAAGTTATGCGTCAGGACCATGCCCGCCGTTGCCGCCGCGACCGTCAGGAAAGCGGCGACCCAGCGGGGTGAACGCCACGCCCTCTCAGCATGCCCGCCCGTGCCGGCGGCGCCCAGTTCGCACGCGCCATACGCGAGCAGGGGCAGCCACACGAAGGCCGCGAATTCCGGCAGAGCGCCGCGCACAAAAAAGTCGTAGAGGCGATAAGGGAAAAACAGATAGACCGCCGCGCCCAATAGCGCAGGAACCCAGCTAGTCCAGCGACGCAGCAAGAGCAGCATGGCCGCGCCGGACAGCGAGAAGACCGCCGCCGTCGCTACTTGGGTCGCCGCGATCACGTCGACGCCAAGCAAATGAAGCAATGCGGGCGGATAATAGGAGCCTGGCGCATAATACTGAAAAACCGGATAGCCGTGACCAAACGCAAAATCGGGGAACCAACGCGGGTAGAACACCCCCGCCTTCAGCGCCTCCGCCAGGGCGCGCACGCGCTGAAGGTGAAACAGCCCATCGGGCGTGTCGGGCCACGCACGCGCCATCGTGATAAAGGCAGCGAAAAGGCCGGTGAGGAGGGCGCCGTAGACGACGGCGCGGCGGCTACTATTCATAGCGGCGGTAATCTCAGGCAGAGAAAAGCAAGGTGATAACTCCGTGCCGGCGGGTAAACGTTCGCCTGCAATTCTGCCCTAGCTCGCAGGTTCACGCCAGTTGCGGCGCCAATGCATTTGC
>JBBSBO010000352.1:0-4085 GCA_038251215.1 Caldilineales bacterium | reverse complement strand
ATGCGATGGAGGCGGGCGGCATAGGCCAAGAAGCGCAGAAACCCCTCGACATCGCGCGGTTCCAGGGCGGCGATCTGGGCGGCCAGTCGCGGCCAGTCGCGGCACGCGTCCAGGACTGTGCCGTCGGGATAGAAATAGCGTGTCAGCGGGTCAATCGGCAACAGGGTGACGTAGTCGTCCAGGCGACGCCCGGCTGCCGTGAAGAGATCTTCGATCACGGGCCGCATGGTGAGGACGGATGGCCCGGTATCCCAGCGATAGCCGCCGCTGCACAGCTCGCCCATCTTGCCGCCGATGTCGGCGTTCTTCTCCAGCAGCAAGACGGGCAGGCCCGCTGCGGCGAGGCGGATGGCGGCGGAAAGGCCGCCGATGCCGCCGCCGATGACCACGATTGGATCGACAGGTTGCTGCTGTGGCGTTTGCGTCGTCATGCGAGGTTGGTAGGGGACGGCATGTGGCGACCCTTCCACGATTGCCCGCCGTGACGGAGTTGTCGCCAAATGGCGCGCAGGGCAATGGCGCTGAGGAGTAGTACGGAGAGCGGCATAAGCAGCGCATCGGCGACGCGCTGGCGCGTGCAGTAGGCGGTGACGGCCCGGGCGCCGATGCCGAGGGCGAGCAGGGCTAGTGGCCATAGCGGCCAAAGTGGAACGGAGACGAAGAAGCCGGCGACCAGCCAAACGAGCGGGAGGACAAATAGAGCCAGATGAAAGATCGTGGACGCGAACAGGAGCGGGATGCTCCGCCCGTGTCCGGCGAGGATATTTTTCGTGTAGCCATCAAAAACCTGTCGCCAACCCCAATACATTCGACATAAAACCAAACCAGCTGCGTCCATCATCACCAAGCGCAGCCCGGTGGCTTTGATACGCCGAGCCAGCGTCACATCCTCCAGCACAGTCGCCCGAACAGCCGCATGGCCGCCGATCGCGTTGTAGGCCGCGCGCCGAAAGACCATGCATTGGCCCGTAGCGGCGGCAGCAGTTGGGTAGGGCGTGCGGTGGACCAGCCAACTGGGCAGGTAGGCGAACACGGAAAATGCCATTAGGGGGACGACGAGGCGCTCAATCCAGCCTACGGTTTCTTGCGTGGGCCACACCGTCAAGAGGTCCGTCTGGCATGCGTAGACGCTGCGCACGACGACGGCAAGGGCGCCGTCTCCCCAGGTGACATCGGCGTCGGTGAAGATCAGGAGGTCATGCTGGGCCATGGCGGCCAACTGGTGACACGCCCAATTCTTGCCGCCCCATCCAGGCGGCAGCGCCGCGCCGTGCGCAACGGTGAGACGCGGGTCGCCGCGGCCTTCGGCGAGAGCAAGGGCATAGGTGTCGTCACGTGAATCATCGTCCAGCACGATCACCTCGAAGGCCGGATAGTCCTGCGCCAGCAGCGCGTGCAGCGTGGCGGAGATGCGCGACGCTTCGTCACGCGCTGGGATCAGGACGGAAACGGGGGGAGAGGGCGCGGCGCCGGGCGTGTCTTGCGCGAAGCGCGTGAGCCGGGGAAAGGTAAAGGCGTTGAGCAGCGCGATTAGCAACATGCCGCCTAGGATGATCGTCGCCGTGTTCGCACCGATGACGAATAGCAGGTGCATCCACGCGGTTGTGTCCATATTCGGCTAGGCTTTCTGCGACCAGGGCAGCCGGCGGAAGTCGGCGCGATGTTTCCAGCCGACCAGGAGCATGGTGCCCGCTACGGTGAGGATGAGCCACGCGCTTTCCGGACGCTGCGCGAGGCCCCAAGCGGATGCAGGGACTACGGCGAAGGTGGCGGCAAGCAGCGCCAGGGCAGAGAGCACGGCCCAGCCGTTTGCACCCAGTGTCTTAGTGGCGAGCAGCAGGCCGATGCCGAGGACGATGGGGCCTTCCCAGGCGGTGAGGCCGGCCCAGATGCCGAAGGTTACGGCAACGGCTTTGCCTCCGCGCCAGTGCAGAAAGGGACTGAAGGCATGGCCTGCCACCGGCGCCAGCGCCACGAGCATCAGCCCTGGGTAGGGAATGCGCGCCCAATAACAGGCCAGCGCAACGGGCAGCGCGCCCTTTAGGAAGTCCAGCAAGAGGGCCGCCAGCGCAGCCAGGCGGCCCCCGGCGCGATAGACGTTGGTGGCTCCGGGGTTGCCGTCGCCGAAATCGCGCACGTCGACGCCGATGGCGAGGCGGCCCACCCACACCGAAAGCGGCAGCGACCCAGCCAAAAAGGCGATCAATATCCACAGGGAAGTGAAGGTGACAGTCATGTTGTGAAGACCGTGGTATTGTGCGTCGTCGTTATCTGCCGGCGGATGGCGATTGAGTGGCCTCGGGCGCGCTCCGCAGCGTCTGCCAACAGCGTATCACGAAAGCGCCCATGACGAGAAAACCGACCAGGGCCGGGCCAGGCGAGCGCCAAAAGACGCCCAGCCCGATGGTTTGTAGCAGCCATGTCACCGTATAGACGACAAGCAGTGGCCGGACAGGCAGCGGCTGGGGCCGCGCCACGGAGGTAAGCAACACGGTCACCGCCAGCCAGCCGGCGAAATTGTGCCAAGGGATGCCGAAGTAGCTGCCGCCTTGCGGCCAAACCCACGCGCCCCAGGCGACCATCTGCGGGTCGAGGAAGAAATCCCAGGCCGTGAAGGCTAGCGCCGAGACGACGAGAAAGGCGAATCCCGAGGTGCGACGGGTGAGGATTTGGGCGACGGCCCAGGCGGGCGGCAGCATCATCAGCCAGGCGAGGGGGATGAGAAGGGGAACGCCCGCCAATTGGGGGCGGAAGAGATTCGTGTAGTCATATTCCCCAAACAACAAGCCGCCGGTGCTCCCGGCCCATTCTACAAGCCAAGCCGCGGCCATCACCGTCGCAGCCGTGCGCACCAGAGCAAGCGGCGCCCAGGCTTGCGTTAGGATAGAGAGGACGCAACCTAGCTGGAGGATGACCGTCACGCTTGCCGCCCAGGGTAGGGCGCCGGGGCCGACGGTCCACAAGAGGATGGGTAGGGCGATCATGCTCGCCACCCACGCCAGCAGGAGGCTGAGAGACACGGGCGCAAGAACCCGCGGCTGGGCAGCTAGAGGTTGCAAGACGGATCGCCTCATAAGGCCCATCATCGTTCGGCTCCGACCTGCACGGGAAGGTGCGTGAGGAAGGCGTCCACAATGCGCTGTGCTGCCTGGAAGCCTGCGCCATGCGCCGTGAGTAGATCGTGGCTGCCGGGCAGTTCGACATAGCCGGTGAGGTGCGGGTAGGCCGCGGCGAGACGGCGCGTCAATTTGGGCTTGGCGAGTGGGTCATCTCTCCCCTGAAAGATGACGGTCGGCGCGCCGGTATACTGCGCAGCACGGTAGCCGCGGCGGCCCGCTTGCCGGAGCTCGGCGAGGATAGAGGTCGGCATGGATATTTGGCGAATGCTTTCTTGGACAGCCGGGTCATCTAGATCCAGGTCGCCCAACACGCGCATCAATTCCGTACGTGTTTCCGGATTGGCAAAATCAGCTTTCTTGAATGGTTGCAAAGTGCGCAGGATGTGTTGGCCGATTGGCAGCACGGCGTCGAGCCAGCGCGGTTCGATGCGCCAGAAGGGGGCAAACAGGAGCAGCGCCTCGACCGGGCACGTCGTCGCACATTCGGCTGCGACGAGGGTCGCCAAGGCGGCGCCCATGGAATTGCCCACAAGCATCACGCTAGAGTATGCCGCGCTTAGTTCGCGCAGGTGGCCGCGCACACTGTGTAGCCAATCATCCAAGCCGACGTGGCTGAGATTGCCGATCTCCGGCCCGAAGCCGGGCAGTAAGATGCCGCGTGCGGTAATGCCATGTTCGACAAGATGCGCGCCGATGCCGCGCATCTCAGCCGGGGTGCCGGGGAACCCATGTATCAACAGCGCGGCGCGTGAACTATCGCCGCGCCACTCAACCGGCTTGTGTTCGGCTCCGGCGTAGGGCTGAAGCACTGCCGTGGCGTCTGCATCGGCTGTGTCGTGTTTGGCGAATTTGCTGGGCATTGTGCGGCTAGCCAAGGCGGACGCCATAGTCCTGGCTGGCGTAGTCGTAAAGCATGCCGGCCGCGGCGAGGGCGGCGGCCGTCTTGAGCGAACGGTATTGCGGCTT
>JBBSBO010000351.1:0-4086 GCA_038251215.1 Caldilineales bacterium | reverse complement strand
CCGATCATCTCGGCAAGGACCTGGCGCAGGTGCGGTCGTAGCCGCTGCATCCGCCACGCCAGGTTGGGCGCGAGCAGTTCGCCGGCGAGGCGTGACCACTCGGTGTGAGCGCTCCCGTGGCTGTGGTTCGGCATTTGCTCCAGCCAGTCCGCGGCCTTGCGCGCGTCCGCCGCGGGCAACATTTCGCCCAGTCGTTGGCCGCCATCCAGCCCAGCCAATTCGCGCAGCGTCGCCCACAGAGGATCGTTCGCAAAAGCGTCGGCACGCGCGCCCAACAGGGCAACTGTCAACCCGCCCAGCAACTCCCATGGGTTCAAGTCAACCAGGGCCGGGATTGATTCGGGCAGGCACAGGCGCGTCATGAGGTTGATCAAGAAGATAGCCCCGCCCAACTGCGTGAACACCGCCGCGCCCGCCGGTTGGCTGCGCGCCGCGCGCGGCATCTCTTGTATAGGGCTGTCGAGACTGCTTTGCTCGGGTGTATACTCTGCCACCGGCACAGATCCGGTCCGAGTTGGGGGAAACGGCGCCGCCGCGGACTCCGCTGGGGCAGGACCGGCATGGGCTACGCTGCCGGTTGCAGCGTGAAGTGAAGCACGCGCCGGCGCAGGCTGGGCGCGCGCGGCGTCGGACTGCATGGCCTGCTCCAGCCAACGGCGGGCTTGGCGGGCGAAGGCGGGTTGCCGGGCCTGTTGCGGTCGCTTCACCAGCGCATAGCTCAGGCCCAGGAGATAGGCTGCCGACGGCGATAGGGGAGGAAGAAGACGGGGCGACAGCCACCCTTGCCACGGCGCGGCCATCATTGTCTCATTGATGGAGGGCGGCGATTTCCCGCCGTCATCGTCTGCGTGAGTGAACGGGTCGCGCGCGTCCGGCACGGCGGCATCCAGCGCGCCCCGCGGCAAGTCATACGCCGCGTGCAGGCTGTGGGCAAGCCGCGAGATCTGCGTCCGATCCAGACGTTGCAGCGCGGCGATCGCTTCATCCTCCCGCAGCGCGGCCAACGTAGGCGGTACGGCGCGGATGTGTTCCAGCCAGGCTGTCGCCAGGAGCGCGCCGTTCGTCTGCTCAAGGTAGGCGGAAGCCGGGAACAACTCCGCCCAATACCATGCTCTGCGACCCGCCAGCACGTCGCGCGTATAGCACAGCAGCAGATCCGCCGGGTCGTCAAACAGTACGCTAACGGCGTCGGGCGGCACAGGTTGGCGGCTGGGGCGCACGGCGGCACGGGCGAGGTCGCCCAGCCGGCGCTCGACCTGCTGCCGCCAGCGACCAACCTCCGCCGCAGACGGGCGAACCGGCAGGTTGCTCTGCATGGTCCGGATCACTAGGATAGCATGAGGCGATAAGTAGGCCGGTGAGAGGCGCACCTGTTCCAAGCTCTGGTGCAGGCCGACGCGCAGCGCGGCGGGGCCGGTCGCTTGCTTGCCCGCGGCGCGGTCCTTCGACTGCACGTGCAGACGTTCGATCACCAGATCTTGGGCGGCCATGCGGCTCTCCAACACATCTACAGCCGCAGCGGCCGGTTGATCAACGGCGGCCGGCGGCGAGCAAAGACAACGTAGAAGACGGGCTGCTTGCCCCGGTTGATCAGCTGGATCAGCTTGCCGAAATCCACCCGGCCCGCGAGCGAACCTTGCGACAAAAACGAGTGCAACGTGAAGGCATTGGCGATCGACGCATTCACCGCCGCGAAGCGGTTCACGCCGGTGAAGACGCCGCCGGCTCCGGACAAGGCGGTGATGGCTGCGTCGATGCGGCCGCTCATGTCGCGGGCCAGCTGGTCGCGGTAGGGGTCCAGCAGCTCGTCCACCACGAGGATATCCACCAGCGGCTCAACCTCATTGTCGTTGCCGCGCGGCGGGTTGAAGATCTCCAGCGGCGGCTGGAAGGCGCGGTTGATCGCGGCGCGGGTGAGCGCGTCGCGGGTGAGCGCGTCGCGGTTGAGGGCAATCGCGGACGCCGGCGCGGCGCCGCCAGGCGGGGCAGGCGAGGCAACCGCGGCCGCATGGCTGAAGACCGTGCCCGCGAACCGCCGGCTGAGGTTATCGAGAATGCCGCCGAAGTTGTTGTCGTTCACCGCCACCAGCGTGCCGTCCGCCAGCGTCAAGTCGAACAGGCCGCCCTGCGTGGAGGGCGGCGGCAACGCGATCGGCGGCTGCACCCAGGACTGATGCAGCCGGTCGTGTACCAAGTCCTCGTGTACAATGCTATACGCGGGCGGCAGAAACTCGCCGAAGAACTGTTCCAGGTTGAAAACCGCGCGGCTGCCCAGCGTATCCAACACGCCGGCGCGCACCCGCGCCAACACCTGGGCGACGGTCAGTCCCAGTTCACGCATCTGGCCTTGTTGCCGCTCGCTCAACGCGGCTTCAAAGACGTCGGCGACGATCAGCGCGAACGGGTTGACGGGCAGCATGCCCACCGGCGGCAGATAGGCAAAGCGGTCCACGGCGCGGACGGCGTCGGTTGCCGCGCCGGAGGCGGCCTGCACCTCGGCGATCTGCTCCTGGAACTGCAAGAAGCGCGCCTCGCCCTCCGCCCGCCGCTGATCGCTGAGATTGGCCGCCCAGGCCGCAGCCGGATACGCATGCACGATGCGTCGCCGCACTGCCCACTGGTCGACAAAGGCGATTTGACCGTCCGCCCAGTAGAACACGGCCAACGGCAGATCGCACAGCGTGAAATCCGCCGCGGGAAGTTCGTCGAAACCGCTATACGCAGCGTCGAACTGGAACGGGTCGCGCATCAGCGTGACCAGCGCATCGCTGCCATAGAACCAGTGCGCCAGTAAGTTGCGGTTGCGCCCCGCCCGGTTGCCTGTGGGCGAGCTGTAGTTCGCCAGGCGAATAATCTTGAACTCCACGCCCTCGACTTCCCACTGGTTGGCGCACGTAGAAGTCGCCGTACCATCACAGGCTTGGCGCGGCGCGAAGCCTTGCAGCTGTGCCAGCGGCGCGGCGGTCAGCAAGTAAGCGCCGTCTGCCGTGGACGCCGGCTGCTCGCCGCCGTCATCCACGCACGCGGCGAAGCGGCCGGAGCGGCGCACGGGCGTGCCATCCGGGGCAGCCGGCTGCACCAGCAGCGTCACCTGCTCGGCGGCGAGGTGAACTACGTAGCCCTGCCGGTTGAGTCCGATGCCCGCCGTGATCTGCAGAGCAGTTTTGTTGGCCGCGGCGGCAACGACAAAGCCCTCGACGATGCCATAGCCGGCAGCGCGGCCGGTGTGCGCCAGCCGCTCGAGTTGGGTCTGCTGTTCTTGCTGCAAGTCCTCGGCGGTGAGCAAGCGCCCGTTGACGTAGTGCGGCGCGCGCAAGCCCGCGGAGAAATCGGCGCCAAGCGTACGATAGTTTGCCATTATTGTTCTAACCTCCTGGCGCTGCCCTGCTCACGCGCATAGACGACCAGGGCATCAGTCCCGAATTTGTCGGAGCGCATCATGCGCCCTTGCGCCCGTTGGCCGGTTTTGTCCAAGTACTCGCGCAGCGTATCATAGAACGCCATACCGCCCGCCGCCGGGTCGAAAGCCTGGATGCCAATCGCCTCGTCCAAGCTGAATGCAAAGCGAACCAGCGACCGCGACGGCACGTTGCCAAAGGATGGGAAGGCCATCCAGACATTCTCGCGGATCTGACCCAGTTCCAGCGGCACAAGCTCGGCCGCGCCGGGCGACGGCTCGACGAACATGAGGCAATTGCCTTCGTGCAGCGACTTGATCAGCCCCTCATTTTGTTCAAGCAAGCCATCCAGGTGGAACCACAGCTCGTAGGCGAAGGCAACATCCCCGTCCGTGATCGGCGTGATTGTGACAAAAGGGACGACCGGCTGCGGCGGCGGTATGAGGCTGAGGATCAATAGGCGCAACTGCTCCTCGTCGATGGCCTGCCCGCGGTCGACAACGTGGAAGGCGAACAGTTGCTCTTGCCCGGCAAGGTAGTTCGGGTAGGTGAAGGCGGCGCCGGCGATGAAGTCCGTCAGCGTGACGCCGCCCGCGTCGATCTGCCCGGTGTCGAAGCGTATGAGCAAGAAGTCGCCGTTATCCAGGTTGACGAAGGTGCGCAGCCGGTAGTAGCGGCCCACTTGGTT
>JBBSBO010000350.1:0-4104 GCA_038251215.1 Caldilineales bacterium | reverse complement strand
TCGTAGATCCGCCTTCACGCTGATCGAACAGTTGGTGGAGCACCGCTTGGTAGAGGTGCATGAGCCTTGACCGATGGCGCAGCCGCGGGCGCTCTTGGCGCCGTCTCGATTGCCCGGCGCGCCTGCGCTTGCTCGAAGCCGCCTGTGTGCTGCCCGGCGTCGTCTGGGGCGTGCGCCGCTGCGGCTATCAGCGCACGCGCCGCCTCTTGGCGCGTCTTGCCCCCCTTCCTCCTTCCAAAGCGTCGCTCGCGCCCGACGTGCAGGCGACCTGCGCCGGCCTCGCCTGGGCGGTCGCCGCGGCCGCGCACCACGCGCCCTATGCCGCCACCTGCCTCCAGCGCAGCCTGACGCTCTGGTGGCTGCTGCGCCGGCGACGCATCGCCGCGGATCTGCGCATTGGCGTAGCCCAAGCGGACGGCGAATTGCGCGCCCATGCCTGGGTGGAACACGCCGGCGTCATCCTCAACGACGACGCGGACGTGGGCAGCCGTTTTGCCGCCTTCGACACATTGCCGGACGACGCCTTGCCCCCCGTCGACGCCTAGCGCACGCCACAGCCCGTACTGCCTCAAGCAGATGCGACGCACTTTCCCAAGCAAAAAGATCGGGCAACGCTATATAAGCGTTGCCCGATCTGTAATTGGTATCCCCGGGAGGACTCGAACCTCCGACCTCTTGGTCCGCAACCAAGCGCTCTAATCCACTGAGCTACGGGGACATATCCAGCTATCTTGTTTCAACTGCCCTGCTTCAACCCACTTGTTCCGGCTAGTCTGCTCCACTAGCGTCCTGCAACGAGTCTGTGGCGGGGAGGGAGGGATTTGAACCCTCGAGGGATATTGCTACCCCTACCCACTTAGCAGGCGGGCGCACTAGACCGGGCTATGCGACCTCCCCACATGACTGACCTGCTTCCGTCTGACGCTAGGCGGAGGGAGAGGGATTCGAACCCCCGGTGACATTGCTGCCACAGTTGTTTTCAAGACAACCGCCTTCGTCCACTCGGCCATCCCTCCACAGCGGCTGGGATGGGCGGTGCAAACGAACTGTCGCACCCATCACCGCCAAGTGAAACTCAGCGCAGAACAGACGCCTCAACAGCGTAGGCAGTATACTATTCGCCCCAGCGCCTGTCAAATGCGACAAGCTCGAAATGAAGGCGCCCTCTCACCCAATACGCGTGCGCCCGCCCATGTAGGGGCGCAGGACTTCCGGCACGACCACGCTGCCGTCCGCCTGCTGGTAGTTCTCCAGGATGGCGATGAGGATGCGCGGCAAAGCCAGCGCCGAGCCGTTGAGCGTATGGACATACTCGATGGCGCCGTCCTCCGTGCGATAGCGGATATTCGCCCGCCGCGCCTGGAAATCGCGGAACCACGAGCAAGAGCTGACTTCCAGCCACTCCTGGCTGCCCGCCGCCCACACCTCGATGTCATATTTCTTGCAAGCCACAAAGGAGAGGTCGCCCGTGGCAATGGCGACGCGCCGCCACGGCAAGCCCAGCCGCTCGGCCAAGTCCTCGGCGCTGCGCGTCAGCGACTCCAGCTCCTCGCGCCCGTGCTCCGGCGCCACGAACTTCACCAGTTCCACCTTCTCGAACTGGTGGACGCGCTTGATGCCGCGCACATCTTTGCCCGCCGACACCTTCTCGCGGCGGAAGCAGGGCGTGTGCGCCACATAATAGATCGGCAGCTTGCCCGCCTCGATGATCTCCTCGCGGTGCAGGTTCGTCACCGGCACCTCCGCCGTGGGGATCAGCCAGTAGTCTTCCTCCGCGTCACGATAGAGCGCGTCGCCGAACTTGGGCAAGTTGCCCGTGCCGACCATACACTCCTCGCGCACCATAAAGGGCGGGTAGATCTCCTCAAAGCCATGCTCGTTGACGTGTACGTCCAGGAACCAGTTCGCCAAGGCGCGCTGCAACTGTGCGCCCGCGCCCTTGAGCACATAGAAGCGGCTGCCCGCCAGGCGCGCCCCACGCTCCAGGTCGAGAATGTCGAGCTGCTCGCCCAACTCCCAGTGCGGCCGCGGTGCGAAGTCAAAATGCGGCTTGACGCCCGACTCCCTAACCACGACATTGCCCGACTCATCCGGCGCCACGGGTACGTCGTCCTCCGGCGGGTTGGGGATGCGCAGCATGGCATTCAGGAACTGTTCTTCCACGCTGCGCAGCTCAACATCCAGCGCCGTGATCTCGTCGCCGATCTCGCCCATGCGCGCCTTGAGCGCGTTGGCCTCGTCCACGCGCTTGTCCTGGTAGAGCCGTCCAATCTCCTTGGAGCCGGTATTGCGCTTGGCGCGCAGCGTCTCCACGCGCGTCAGCAGGCTGCGGCGGCGCTCATCCAGCTCCAGCGCCTGCTCCCACGGCGCCTCCGTGTCGTTGAGTTTGCGCATCGCCTCGGCCAACTCCGTGCGATGCTCTCGCATCCAGCGAATATCCAGCATGATTCCGCCTTTCTGCCCTCGATGATCTGCCTGATAGTCTACCTGATGATCTATCTGATGATTTCGTTGACGATTCAACCGGCTGCACGATGCGCGCCGTTCTGTGCGTGTGTCCGCAAAACAAAAAGCCCCTCCGCCTGAACGGTTCAGGACGAAAGGGACTCCGTGGGGCCACCTGATTTCGCAGACGCCTTGGCCGCGTCCGCCTCATTGCACGATAACGGCGTGGGCCGCCCGGCCATTTCCTGCCGGGATCTCGGAAGGCGCTGGCGGCGCCGGCTTGGGCTGCCTCGCACCTGCCGGCAGCTCGCTGATGCACAAGGGCGGCGCGCCCTGTTCTTCGTCGTCGATTTTCTGCGATGGTGCGGCGTAAGAATACGCCGACGCCACTTGCTTGTCTACGCCGCTAGGGTAGCATACCGGCAGGCGCTTGTCAAAATGCCGGCAATACACCGGGTGCGCCTGTCAGCCCGCCCCCGCGCCGTTGCGCCAGGCGTCGACCTCTGCCGCCAGCTGCGGCAAGGACATCAGCGCCAACGGCGCCTCGTAGCGCACCACCGCCTGCGACGTCATCTCCAGGTGTTCCAACAGCCAGCGGATCAGACGCGGCGACATGGCGCGCTCCACGTCCACGCGCACCACCGGCGCAAAGCGTGTACGTCGCCCGAGCTGCACAAGCGGCGCCCGGCTTGCTGGGTCGGCTTCGTGCAGACGCAGCAGCCGAAAACAAGAAACTTCCTGCACGGGCATATCGATGAAGAGTTCGGCGATGAAATGCTGGACCAAATCCCCGCTCCACACGTAGGCGGCCTGCGGCCTGTCTGCGGTCGCGTCCGTGGGCAGGCGGATCAGACGCGGGGTGATGCGCGGCACTTTCAAGCGGGCAAAGAGCGCCCCCGGCGCAAGCCTGCTGCCGTCGCGCAGCTCGACCAGGAGATTGAGGCTGTCGCCGCTGATGTGCGGGAAGGGCCGCCCCGGGTCCACGGCTAGCGGGATCAACAATGGGTAAACGCGTGTATGAAAATAGTCGTAAAGCCAGGCGCCGTAGACGCCCATTGCCTGCACGGCAGGTTGTATCTCGAAGCCCGACTCCGCCAATTCGGGCACAATCCGCTCGGCATAGACCGCCGCGGCTCGGCGGTTCAGCGTCTCGACCCAGCTTGCCAGCGCCGGCGCCCAACTCGGCGCCGCCGAAGCCGTCTGCCCGCCGGCCCCGACGAGAACGGGCAAGTAATCGCGGTAGATGCGGTCCACTTCTTGGGACATCTGTTGCAGGTCGGCCAATCGATCCGCCACGCTGCGCCCCGGCTCTTCGGCGCGCGCCAGGGGTCGCGCCGGATGATAGAGCCAAGCCGGCGCCTGTTCATGCGCGGCAAACAGCTCGCGAAAGGCGGCGTCGGTGATGGGATCGGTGATGGGATCGGCGTTGGGTTCGCTTGGATCGGTCGACTCTGCGTGATGCGGCATGTTGCCCCTGCCGGCTATTGCCGCCACGCCCCAGGCGCGCCGCTCGAGTCCTGCCCGGCAGCGTCCGCATCCGCCGCATAGGCCAACGCCAACGCCTCGCGGCTGACGCGGCGGTAGATAGCCGCCAGCGTATCATACACGTCCGTATTGGACGTGGTGAAGGAGGGAGACCCCAGGCGGCGCAGCAAAGCC
>JBBSBO010000349.1:0-4114 GCA_038251215.1 Caldilineales bacterium | reverse complement strand
TTCGGCGCTCATGTTGTCCGGCATCACCACCAGAGCGCGGTAGCCTTTGAGCCGGCTGACGTAGGCCGTGCCGATGCCGAAATTGCCCGTACTCGGCCCAATCACGGTCTTCTCGCCCGGGCGCAGACCATGCAAAGCCTCCGCCTCTGCCAGCGTGACATAAGCGGGGCCGACCTTCATGCTGCCGCTGGGAAAGTTGCGCCCGCTCAGCACAACGATGTTGGCATCGACGCCCGTCAGCGCCCGCGGCAGCACGAACTTCTCCACCGCTTCGTCCGTGTTTTTCCAATTAATGTTAAAGAGATTGAGCGCGCTCCGGTCATCGTCGCGGCCGGCCTGCGCCGCGGCGCGCAGTGCTGCGGGCAAGAGCAAGGGATTGCGCATCTCGGTATAAGTCGGTCCGGGCGTCACACGAGTCGTCATTCTAGTTGTCCTCAGTTTCACGAGAGTGTAGGTTTACGAGAGTGTTGTCAAGCTGCATAGTCTTGAAAACAACGCCGTCACGCCTGCGCGGTCGGAATGTGCAGGTCATCCACCGCACGGCGTACGGCATCGAGCGACGGCTCCAGGCTATGCGCGCCGCCCGTAACATCCATCACCGCGCCGATGTCCTTAAGCCCGCTGCCCGTGTTGATCACCACCGCCACCTCATTGGCGCGGACCAGCCCCTCCGCCGCGGCTTGCGCCAACCCGGCATAAGCCGCCGCGCCGGCAGGCTCGGCAAAGACCGCGCCCAGCCGCGCCAACAACGGGATAGCGGCCAAAATGGCCTCGTCGCTCACGGTGAGAAACGCGCCCTGCGACTGGCGCACGGCACGCAGCGCCTTGACGGCATCGCGCGGCGCGTTCACGTTGATGCTGTCGGCGCGCGTCGACGCTTGCACCGGCAGCGGCACATCCAACCCGTCGCGCCAAGCCTGCGCAATCGCCGCGCTCCGCGCCGCCTGCACGCCAAACAGCCGCGGCATCCGCTCAATCCAGCCCAACTGCAGCAAATCATAAAAGCCCTTGTACACCCCGCCGATGATACAGCCGTCGCCCACCGACACGAACACCGCGTCCGGCGCCGCGAAGGCGCGGCCTTCGCCCTGCCGCGCGGCCAGTTGCGCCGCGATCTCATAGGCGACCGTCTTCTTGCCTTCGGTCATATACGGGTTGTAGCCCGTATTGCGGTTATACCAGCCGAACTCTTGGCAGGCGGATGTACACAGGTCAAATGCCTCATCATACGAGGCGCGCACGGCCAGCACCATACTGCCATACGCCAGCAGTTGCGCCAGCTTGGCCTTCGGCGCCGACTCCGGCACGAAGATCACGCTGGGCATGCCCGCCGCAGCCGCTTGCCCTGCCAGCGCCGCAGCCGCATTGCCCGTGCTTGCCGTTGCCACGACCGCCATGCCGCTCGCCTGCGCGCGTGCCACCGCAATGGCGGACGCGCGATCTTTGAGGGAACCGGTTGGGTTCCTTCCTTCGTCCTTAATCAGTAGATGCGGGATGCCGCAACGTTCGCCTAGGCGCGGCGCGGCCGACAGCGGCGTGTCGCCTACAAGCAGCGGGGGCAAGTCGGCGGGGCCATCGATTGGCAACAACGGCCAAAAGCTACCTATCGAGCGATCTGCGCTCCCCACCAGGCTATCTGCATTGATCGAGGCGCGCAGCCGCGCATAGTCATAGAGTACGTCGAGAACGCCCACGTCGCTGCCCAGGTTCGGCCGGCAATCGCAGACAAAGCGCTCGTCGTCGGCGCGATACTCTTGACCGCAGCGCAGGCAACGCAGACCAATCACGAACTCGGACATCGCGGCTCAACTCCGGGTGCATACGTGGAATGACTACGTGAAATTAAGTTGCCAAAGCGTTGACCATTGTACACAAATTGACAGGAAAAGAACATACCGTTAACCTCCTGCATAGTGTACACTGTCGGCAGAGAGCGCCTCGATCAAGGGCGACCGCGGCAATGCAGCCGCCGATTGGCTCGCCCTGCACAGGATACGATTGCTCATTCCTGTCTGCCGGTCACGCCGCCTGCACAGATACGCCCGATCATCGGCACGTGCATCGCCACAGGCAGCAACCTTGCTCGGCTATCGGCTTTGCCCCTTCAGCGGGGCTTTCCGCTTCATTGTAGACAATTCTCGTCCACTACGCGATAATAGGCTCTGTTTTAGCGAACTGGCATAGCCGAGCCGGTATTTACGAGGAGAGATGATGAGCGAACTGGACCGCTTCCCCAGCTACGCGGCGTGTATCGCCAAAGCACTCAGCGCATCTCGCCAGCCGCTGTCCGTCGATGCGCTGTTGGCCGAGGTCGCCAATGCGCGGCCGGTAGGCAAAGGCGCGCGCAGCGCCGTCTATCGCGCCATCCAGAGCCTGTTCCAGGCCGTTCCGGTTTCGCCGGGACGCTACGGCTGGCTGTCTCATCTCCTTTCCAACACGGTCTATCGCCATCCGCTGACCAGTGAGGAATGCCGCCGCGGCTACCTGCTGCTCGATGAACTGGAACATACCGTCTTCTTTCCCCAGTTCTTTCAACACTACCGCCCCGACGACCGCGCCCTCACGGTGGAACTCTTCGGCGGCCCCACCATCCGCGCCGAAGCGTCAATCGAACGCAAAACCTGGTCGCTGCGGCTGGGGCCGGAATTTGTCGATTGGATTGACGAACAGGGCGGGCAGAACCGCGATGACATCCTCATCACGGCTCAAGACGCGCTGCGCGGCTGCTACGAGCTGCGGCTCAAGCTTCGCGAAATCCGCGACGACCGCGCTATCGAACAACGCAACATCCAACTTGCCCTGATGGCGGAAGAATTGGTGGCGGAAGACCGCCGCACGCGCGCCGCCATGCCGACGTGGGAACTTGTCGCCCGCCTGATCGGCCGCGGCTTCTTCGCCGACGCCATGCCGCCGGACGACCTGCACTACGTGCTGCACGAATTCAGCATGCTGCGCTTCACCGATGGCCTCGGCTACCAACTGGACAGCGAAGGCGTCGTGCGCGACATGACGCGCGGCTCCGACAGCGCCTCGGCGCGCGGCTCGTTGACGGAAACGCTCTCCGATTGGTCGTTTCGCGAGCAAAGCGGCCCCAGCTTGACCCCTTACAACAGTCAGATTGACTACAACGGCTCCATGCCGGATGACGAGTACGCCAACCAGGATGAAGCCTACAACGACGAGGGTAACTGCCCTGCGTACGATCAGTACCTGGCGGACTTCTACGCCGCGCATTCCTACGCCGAGCCGCTCGAGCACGACGAGTTCCACTTGCTCGAAGCCGAATTGGAAATGCTGGTGCAGCTTGAGCAGGAATTCGACCGGCTCATGCCCGAACAGACCAAACGCAAGGACGACCTGGCGCAACGCCTGTTTATTGACCCCGATAGCTTTGTCGACATGGGCTGGGATGCGCCCGACGACCCCGCATCGGAAGACCCGCCCTTCTGGGAGAACTGAACGCACGCATTGACCTGCTCCAAATGGCGGCCGCCGGCGTCTTTCGGCGGTCGTTTTATCGCCAGTGAATTGCTGGATTGTACTTCGCTCATTTGCCGAGTTATTTGCCGGAAAGCGTATGCCCAAGCCTGTCAACTGCCGCTATTTCTACGGAGACTACTTCCGCGGCAAGAACCACGAAGAATGCCGTCTGCTCGACGCCAACCCGCGCAACCGCCATCCCTGGCGGCGCAAACTGTGCGACTCCTGTCCCGTCCCCGCGCTGCTGCAAGACACCAACTGTCGTAGTTTAGCGCTCGAAGCGGAAGTCAAGCGCAAGTTCCTGCGCGATCGCGTCCAAGTAACCCTCGCCGTCTGCACCGAACACGTCCTCGAGCTGGACGACGCGCGCGTCTGCCCCCGCTGCGCCGAGCGCCTCGCCTCCCTCACCGGCGACAATAATCCGTCGAACGAATGACAAAAGTCAGGCGCCAACCCCGCCCCACCTCTCGTTTTCCCTTTGGTATTTCTCTGTGTTCCTCTGTTCCCTCTGTGACCTCTGTGTCGCAGTAGAGTTCTTACTCTTCGACGCGTGCCTTCTTGGCGTTGCGCATGCGAATATCGTGGTTGAGAACGCGCTTGCGAATGCGCAGCGAGGTGGGCGTCACCTCGAGCA
>JBBSBO010000348.1:0-4136 GCA_038251215.1 Caldilineales bacterium | reverse complement strand
GTGGGCGCGCTGGCGGCGGGGACCGCGGCCTATACGCACCATCGCGCCGGCGCGGAGGAGCGCATCGAACCCTTCGACAACATTCAGACTGACGATGCTCTCCACGACGATGCTCGTCCAGAAGACGCCCGCCTGCCCGCAGATGACGGTGCGTCCCAGCCGCCCACGCAGGAGGACTAAGCCATGACACCGCTGAACGCATCCTTGCTGGGATTGATCGTCGCCTTGAGCGTCGGCATCGCCCTGCTCTTCATCGCCGGCACGCGCTATGTAGTCTATCGACTCGCCGACCGCCAAGGCACGACGCACGCTGCGGGACCGGCGCCCTTCGTGATCCCGACATTGCCCGCGCATCTGCTGTGGCCGATCGGGCGTACGCTGCCGGTGCTGGGCCTGCTGTCCGTCGGCGCGGGCGTGATCCTGCTGCGCTTTGTCTACGGCATCGGCGCGGTCACCAACCTCAGCGATCCCTTCCCGTGGGGCATCTGGATCGGCTTCGACGTGATGAGCGGCGTGGCGCTGGGTGCGGGCGCTTTCGTCATCGCCGGGACCGCGCACATTCTGCGCATCGAACGCTTCGAGCCGCTGGTGCGCCCCGCCATCCTCACCGGCCTGCTGGGCTACCTGCTCGTCATCGCCGGTCTGCTGGTGGACCTGGGGCGGCCTTACAACGTGTGGCGGCCCCTGGTGCATTGGCAAGTGCATTCGCCGCTGTGGGAAGTGGGCTGCTGCGTGGCGATCTACACGACGGTACTCTTCATCGAGTTCCTGCCCGTGATGCTGGAGCGGGCCAACCAGTTCGACGGCATCACGCGACGGCTGCCCACGGTGGCGCTCTACCGGCTCCTGCGGCGCGTGGCGCTGGTCTTTGTGGTGTTGGGCGTCGTGCTGTCCACGCTGCACCAGTCGTCGCTTGGCTCGCTATGGGTGCTCGTGCCGGAGAAGCTGCACGCGCTGTGGTACACGATTTATCTGCCGGTCTTCTTCTGGCTGTCGGCGGTGGCGGTGGGGCTGGCAATGACGATTGTGGAGTCTACGCTCAGCTCCAAGGGCTTCCATCGCGGGCTGGAGCTGCATCTGTTGGCGGACCTGGGCAAGGCCGCCGCCGTGGTGCTGAGCATCTACCTCGTCGCCAAGCTGGCCGATGTGGCTGCGCGCGGCGCTTGGCCGCTGCTGTGGCAGCCCAGTCTTGAGGCTGTGGCCTTTTGGCTGGAGATTGGCCTGGGCGTGATCGCGCCGGCTGTGCTCTTTGCGCTGGCGCCGGTGCGGCGGCGTCCGTGGCTGCTCTTCGCGGCGGCGTTGATGGTCGTGGCGGGCGTGGTGCTCAACCGGCTCAACGTCAGCACGGTCGGGCTATGGGGCTTTACGGGCCGCATCTACTTCCCGTCATGGATGGAGGTGGCCGTCAGCCTGTCGCTGGTGACCGTAGGCGTAATCGCCTTCGCTGTAATCGCCAAGTTCCTGCCCGTCTTCCCGCCGGAGGGCGAACAGCACAGGTAAACAACGACATCGCTCACTGTACTCCCGTGGCACGAAAAATCCATAGGCCTAGCGCACTTCATGCCGGGCGTATCTTCGAGGGGACCGCCCGTTCTCTCAAAGATACGCCCGGCTCGCTGCACACTTCTCATACACAGTTTTGACGACTGCGTGATGGCGGGTGTAGTCTCAACTATATTCGAATGGTCGCCGTGCTTTAGTCGGATACAGAGAGACAGCGATGGCAAAGATCAGCGCGACGTATCAGCAGTTGCAGGAGATTATCGCCAATCCGGGTTGTCCTATTTGCGGACTGGTGCAGCGGACGCTGTACACATACCTGGATACCTTGCTGTGGGAATCGTCGACTGACGAAAACCTTCAGGCGATGATGGTCGCATCGCTAGGTTTTTGCGGGCGCCATAGTCGCCAGTTGCTTACTTTCGGGGGCCAGCGACTAGCCGCCGCCGTGGTCGAGCGCGCTGCGTTGCTGGCGACGATGCGCCGTCTGCCGGAGTTGGCCGCGGCCGCCGAACCGCCCCCCGCCCGCCTGCGCTTGAAGCGAGCCTTCTCTCGTGCGCGCGAAGGGCCGCCCCGACCACACCTCACCGACTACGTTGAACCCTGTCCCGCGTGCATGCGCGAAGCAACCGAAGAAGTGCGCGGGATCAACGAGCTTGTTAAACACCTGGATGAATTCTCCGTTGCGCTGTTTGACGCGGGCGGGCTGTGTCTCCCTCATTTCGTTCAAGCCGCGCACGCCGCCAATGCTTCCCAACGTTCTGTGATTCTGCAACTCGAACAACAGATCTTGGCTGATCTCTCCAGCGACCTGGAGGAATTCATTCGCCAGCATATGATCCACCATCACGGGGACCCAATCACGGATCGCGCGCGGCTGGCAGTTGAACGTACGATCGCCTGCCTTACAGGTGAGGTCCCTGCGCGCTGACCGTCTCCGTCCCGTACGCGCCGGCCGGCTAGCTCTCCCGTCCCACTCATATTTAGAGCAGCCCGTCTCGCCTCCGCTAAGCGGGCTTCCTTGCGCGCGCAAGGAATGCGCGGCCGCGTGGCGCGACAGGCGTGCGACCACAGAAGGTGCGCCCTGTACGCGACAAGAACATGAGTGAATTCTTAGAACCCTCTTAATTCGTTTTCATCGTACGCGGCTATGCTGGGTGCAATTGCAAAATTATCGCAGGCCCGCCGCCAAGCCGGATGGCGGGCGACGGCGGACTCACATAGAGGAGAAGTTCACGATGAAGAAGAATATGACAAAAAACAGATTGCCGGCAGCCAAAATCAAGGCACGCATGGCCCTGGCAGCGTTTATTCTTGTGGCTTTCGCCATGCTCACGCTGACTTCCATCGGCGTTTTCGGCTACGTCCAGGGTAACACGAACATCCAGGCGCATATTGCCCAGTCAGTCGGAGCTTCCGTCTGGTCCGGCCTTGCGCTGGCGCCGGAGAATTAACTCATGAGCCAGTTGCCAAGAACTCAAGCATCCAAGGCTAGCACAGAGTCCCACAGCGCCAAGTCCAGTAGCGCGAAGGCGCTGCTATCTACGCTTAAGATGACCACGGCTGTGGGCGCGGTCAGTTTGAGCCTGGCCGGATGGGGTCTGCTCGCCCGCGGCGAGGCGCTTACGGCGGTGCATAGCCTGCCGAGCGCGTCCGCGCAGTTTGCAAGCGCGTCGCAAGCTGCGCCGTTTACCGCCGGCGTTGCAATGTCCGCGCCAACCACGCAGGCAGCGCCATCCTCGCCCGCCCCGGCCAGCGCGGCAGCTTTGCCCACCGTGACGGCGCCCGCCGCTACGCCCGCCGCGGCGCCGACGATCACGCTCGACATCCGGCAGTGGGTGCAGACCGCGAGCGGCGATCAGGTCGCTGTCGTGCGCGACAACCGGGGCATCCTCTGGTATGTGTGGGGATCCGACGTGCCCCGCATCGAGCAGGGCTTGTCGCCGCAATACCAGCCGCAGCCCGTGAACCAAGTCACGCGGACACGCCGCTCATGACACAGGCAACAGGGTATCGCCAATTCAGCCGGCGCTTTCACGCCATGGGCACAGAGGTCGGCCTGTGGCTGTGGAACAGCAACGAGCAGCGCGCCGAGAATGCCCTGGCGGCAGCCGAGCGCTTCTTTGCCCGGACGGAAGCTAGGCTCAGCCGCTTCCTACCCGACAGCGAACTGTCGCGCCTGAACCGCGCCGCGGGGCAGCCGTTCGCCGCCTCGCGTGTACTCTACGATCTCGTGGCGGAATCCTTGGCCTGGCACAGCAGGACCGGCGGCATCTTCGACCCGACCATTCTCAACGCCTTGCTAGCCTACGGCTACGATCGCCCCTTCGACAGAATCCTGGCGAGCGCGCCGCAGACGCTCAGCCAAGGCTCGGCGGCGCCCAACGCAGAGGTTACCCAGCATGAGCCGCCACACCGCAGCGATCCCAGCGCGATGCACGCCATCCGCCTCGGCCCGCAGCGGAAGATCACCTTACCCGCAGGCGTTGGGCTGGACCTCGGCGGCATCGCCAAAGGCTGGGCGATCCAAACGGCGGCCCATCGCCTGGGCATGTGGGGGCCTTGCCTGGTTGATGCGGGTGGCGACATCGCCGCCGTCGGCGCGCCGCCCGGCGAGCCGTGGGTGATCAGCGTGG
>JBBSBO010000347.1:0-4138 GCA_038251215.1 Caldilineales bacterium | reverse complement strand
GTTCAGCGCCATGCGATTGGCCTCGGCGGCGTCGACCGCGTCCGGATAGGCGAAGAGCGATGCGGTCATGCGCACCGTCTCGGCGGCGTTGGTTAGGATCATGCCGTCAGCCGGCGCATTGTCGCTTGGCAGCGGCGCCCAAGTCGCTGGGTAGAGCAGGGCGAAGCCCAGATCTTCGGCGACGAACGGCACAAAGCCTTCCTCGGTGACGCCGTCGTCGCTCACGACAAAGAGGCTTTCATACGACTCGACCACGTTGCCGTCCAGGTCCTCGGCAATCACGCCGACGACATAGTTGCCGCTGGGGGCCGGCGTCTCCTCAATGTAGAAGGATTCCTCGCCAAAGGTCAGCGTTCCGCTCTCGGCGCTGTAGGATTCATCCGTTGCATCGTCTGCTAGGTTATAGCCCTGCGCTAACACGGTAAACTGGTCGCCAGGCTGGGGCGAGATCTCACGCGGGGCGCCCGTGCCGTTGTTGTCGGCGCCGACAAAGGCAAAGACCCGCGTCAGTTCGCCATCCCGAAAGAAGAGGCGGGCATAGCGCTCGGGGCTGCCGTCGACAAAGGCATAGATGCCCTCCGCCACGTAAGTCGGCTGCTCCCCATAGGTCTCCGGCGCGAAGAGGGTGCGAACGGAGGTCGTGCCGTCGCTGATGGCGTAGACCACCGGCTCCCAATCATAGGCGACCGTGAAACTGCCCTCCGGCCACTGCGGATAGGATACGCCCTCCACGGTGACGTCTGTATCGGAGAACAGAAAATCCTGATCCTCCACGACCAGGACATCGTCCTCGGGCAGGAAGCGGCCTATAAAGCTGTAGACGAACGCCACCCGCTCGCCGGACACCTCGGTCTCCACCGTCACGGGCGCGTCGGGGTAGGCCACTTCGGCGGAGAGCCGGATCGGCGCCACCTTCAGCGGCTTGCGTTCCGTCTGGTTGACTGGGGCGGCACTCTCCGCGGGCGCGGCGCTCAACAGCCCTTCGTCCGCCAGGGCCGCCACCACGTCTTCCGGCAGTTCGTACTCGTCCGCCAGGATCTGGGCAATCTCTTCAGCCGAGAAACTCTGCTCCATCATCGCCGCAATTTCGTCCGCCAACACCTGGATATACTCGGGGGCCAGCTCGGGCAGGAGCGTTGCCAGGGCCGTGGCGAGCGGCGGCGCAGGGCGTGCAAAGGATTCTCCCTGCGTATCGCCCGCATGGAACGCAAGAAACTCATCCCACTGCGTCGCCGCGGCAAAACGGGCAGCGACATCGGTATAGCCCAAATTCCCCGCGATCTCATAGATATCCCGCACGGGGAAGTAAATGGCGATGCCGGTCGAGCCGGGCCGTTCGGGGCCATGCTTCTCGGCGATGATGGCGGCTTGCCGCGCCGCGTCCAGGTCTTGGGCCGCGGCCAGCACAGCCGGGTCCTGCGTGCTTTGCTGGATCAACTGGGAAAAGTGGCCCAGGTCGATATAGGGCGAAGGGAACTCGTCGCCAAAGACCGATTCGTAGGCTTGGGCATAGGCGCGCGCCTGCGCCACCGAGTTTTGGTCTACCGTCTGCAGCGTCGCGACAAAGGCATCCAGCGCGGCGTTGAGCGGCGCGATTTGCGCCAGATCGACGGCCGTAAGCGTGATATCGGGGTTGATGGCTGCCGCCGCCTGTTGGCGCGTCAGGTTGCCGACGAAGGCCGGGTCTTCCAGCCGTATGTCCTCGTCGACGTATGACGCGACGATCTGCGCGGCTAGTTCGTCGCCGCCCATCTCCGGGTTGGCGACTAGTTTGCTTAGGAAGCCGGCATAGGCCCAGCCCAGGCCCGGTTCGACCTCCGCCGAAGCGACGGAATACAGGGCATGGGGAGCGAGGGCTGTGTAGACCTCGAGCTGGCTCATCAGACAGGCGTCGAAGCCAATCACATCGAAATAGTCCAGCCCCAGGTCGCTGCGCACCTGCTCCAGCGTGCGATCCAATTCCATCAGCCACAGATTGTCGCCAAAAGCTTGCACCAGGGCAATGTCGTCGACGCCGGGGCCGCCGGGGTCCGGGTCACTCAAGCCGCCAGGCCAGCCGGAGCCATGGTCGGAGAGGATCAACATGTGCTTGCGTGCCGGGTAGTTCGTCACTGCCCATTCGATGAAGTCCGCCAGCGTGGCGCCGTCCGCCATGTTGACTTCGCCCAGATCAGCCAGTTCCTCGGAGCCAAAGCTGGTCATGTCGCTGTCCTGGGTGATGAGGAAGCGTTTGGCGCTCGTCCAGTCGCCCATGCCGGCATAGCCGCCGTCGAAGCGGTCGGCCTGCGCCACGATGGTGACCTGGTCCGTCGAACCGACCAATTCCGCCTCTTGCAGATCGATCATGATATCTTCTTCAAGGATATTGTCGTCGGCGTCGCTGTACAGCATGATCAGCCATTCGGCTTCGTCCGCCTGGGCATGGACGGCTGTGGGCAGTGCGATGGCAGCGGGTAAGCTGAGGCAAACAACAGTCAAGCCCACGAGCAGCCAACGCAAACGTGTCGCGAGCAAACGTGTCCCGAGCATCGGCGATAGACGGTTGAACATAATTTTCCTCCATGAGGATAATGCAACGCTTCAGGGTCAAGAACAGCGGCGGACACGCCATACCCAACCTGTAGAGGAGTTACGCGCTTCACGGCTGCGTAAACCCTAACCGCGGAGGATCCGGTTCAGATTGGCGGGAAATTCGGCCATACTAACACCGATGCGGCGGATCGACAAAGAGGCATATTCCGGGCGCGCCTGACTGGGCCGCGCCGATCCGGCAAGCAGAAATTGATGGCGTTTGCGCATAGGGGCGCGCCAATGGTACTCTCCTGCCTCGCGCTGGGCGTACCGGTTGAAAGCAGCGAAGAAGGTTGAATATGAGAAAGCTAATCGTAGGGGAATTTATTACGTTGGATAACGTCATCCAAGCGCCGGGCAGCGCCGAGGAAGACACGGACGGCGGCTTTATGCACGGTGGCTGGACATGGCCCTATTGGCATGACGACATCGGAGCCTATATCGGCGCGACGATGGACGAGTGCGACGCCTTTCTGTATGGGCGCAAAACCTGGCAGATTCACGGCGCAGCGTTTGAACCGGTGGCGCCCGGCCAAGAGCCGTTCATCGATGCGCTGAACGAGACGCCCAAGTACGTCGTCTCGACCACGCTGCCATCCGCCTCGGCCTGGCGCAACTCCACCCTCATCCGCGGCAATGTGGCGGAAGAAGTGCGCAAGTTGAAGCAGCAGCCCGGCAAAGACATCTACGTCGACGGCAGCAGCGTGCTGGTGCATGCGCTGGCGCAGCACGACCTGGTGGACGAATACAGCTTGCTCGTCTACCCGCTTGTGCTGGGCGGCGGCAAGCGTTTGTTCCCGGATGGCCGGCGCGCCAACCTGAAACTGATCGAAAGTCGGACGTTTCCCACCGGCGTGGTTCTGCTGCGTCTGCAACCGATAGAACGCGGATAGCACGGATTGGGCAGATTCGCACGGATTCAAGCGGGATATCAGCCCTGTGTTTTCGGCAAGAGGCAGGCACGCAGCCTGCCCCTTCTCTTGCTTTCCTCCGCGTCCTCTGCGGTTTAGGCTTTTGCTGTTGCTTTTCTTGCTGTTGCTTTTTCTTTGCGCCCTTTGCGTACTTTGCGGTGAATTCTTTTAGCGCATGCGCGACGCCGTGCGCCACATGTCGGCGTTCGTCCCCAGCTTCTCCTTCACGGGGGCGGTGACGCGGTCCAGTTCCGCCAGGGTGTCGGCGCTTAGCCGGATCTGTGCGGCCTGCGCCAGTTGCTCAATCTGCTGCTGGTTGCGCGCGCCCGCCACCACTGCCGCCACGCCTGGCTGATGCAACAGCCACGCCAACGCCACTTGCGCCATGGGGTGGCCGACCTCATCACACACGCGACGAATGCCGTCCAGCGCGGCGAAGGTCTCTGCCTCGCAGCCCGGCTCGCTGTGGACTGTCATCTCGCGCGCTTGCGAGAAATGGCGCGTGCGCGCCCGCTCCACGGGCACGTCGTCCGCCGTAGCGAACTTGCCCGCCAAGATGCCGTGCATCAGCGGGCTATAGCAGAGGATGCTCATGTCGTGCGCCACACACTTGGGCTGGATCTCGTATTCCACGGCGCGCGCCAGCAAGCTGTAGG
>JBBSBO010000346.1:0-4144 GCA_038251215.1 Caldilineales bacterium | reverse complement strand
GGGTTGGCGGGCGCGCCCAAGCTAGGCTTTAGGGGGCTGGGCCGCCCCTTTCTCATCTTCCTGGTGATCGTCGGCCTCTTCGACGTGGGCAACTCGTCCGACGCTTTCCTGGCCCTGCGCGCGCAGGAACGCGGCGTCAGTGTGCTGGGCGTGCTGGCGATGCTGATCGTCTTCAACCTGGTCTACACGCTCGTCTCCACGCCCGCCGGCTCGCTGTCGGACCGCTTTGGGCGGCGGCGCATCATCATCGGCGGCTGGCTGCTCTATGCCGCGGTTTACCTGGGCTTCGCCCGCGCCGGCCAGGCGTGGCACATCGGGGTGCTCTACGCCGCCTACGGTCTCTATTACGGCCTGGCCTACGGCGTAGCCAAGGCTTTTGTCGCCGACCTGGTGCCTGCGGGTGTGCGCGGCACAGCCTATGGCACCTACAACGCCGCGCTGGGCATCCTCGACCTGCCTGCCTCGCTGATCGCCGGGCTGCTGTGGCAGGGCGTGGGCCGTTGGGCGGGCTTTGGACCGGCCGCGCCCTTCTACTTCGGGGCGGCTACGGCGCTGCTGGCGGCCGTCGGGCTGGCCCTATGGCGCCCGCCTGCACGCATCACAGAGAACGCCTGATATGGAGTTTCACCGCGCTACTCTGGACGCCTGCGCCGACGCCACGGGCGTAGTCGTAGTGATCGACGTGATCCGCGCCTTCACCTCCTCCGCCTTCGCCTTTGGCGCGGGCGCACGCGAGATCACTCTGGTGTCGACAATTGCCGAGGCCTTCGCCCTGCGCGAGCAGCAGCCCGACGCGCTGATCATGGGCGAGGATGGCGGCAAGCCTATCCCCGGCTTCGACTTCAGCAACTCGCCCGCACACTACCTGGACGCGGACTTGACGGGGCGCAGCCTGATCCAGCGCACCACGCACGGCACGCAAGGCGTCGTACGCTCAGCGCGAGCGGAGCTCTTGCTCACCGGCAGCTTCCCTTGCGCCGGGGCCACCGCCGCGCGGCTGGCCGCGCTTCAGCCGCAGCAGGTGACCTTCGTCGTCACCGGCTGGGAGGGCGACGGCCTGTGGGGCGACGAGGACATGGCCTGCGCCGACTACCTGGAGGCGCTGCTGCGCGGCCCGGCGCCGGATCCGGCCCCCTATTTAGAGCGCGTGGTCCATTCGCCCACGGGCAAGCTCTTCGCCGACCTTGCCGTCACGCACTTCGCGCCGCGCGACCTGCCGCTGTGCGTGGCGCTGGACCGCTTCGACTTCGCCATGCAGGTGGAGCGCCGCGCCGGCCTGCTGCGCATGACGCCCGTCGCCGCGGGGTGAGGCGGCGCGCGTGCCGGCTGATTCCATCGACATAGCGCGCCAGGCCGAACTGGCCGCCGTGCGTGTGATGAACGAGAAGCAAATGGCCTCCAGCGTCAAGCTGGCCGCCCAGTAAAGCGGGCGCCGGCGGGCTAACGGGCCAAAACGTAGCGCATCGACAGGGCTGCCGTGCATGACGGCGGCCCTGTTTTTTGTGCGCAAATTCCTCGGAGCGCTTCACCGCGCCGGCCGCGCCGATTCGTTTGTGAATTCGTCCGCAAACCTATTGACGCACACCTGTAACGGTGCTATATTGGGTGTATACTGAAGCGGGTTATGCCGCTGCTCTCTATCCCCACAGCGCAGAAAGGAGGCAGCGCCCGACCAGGCACCCCATTATTGTAGCCCATCCCATGCCCGTTGCCAGGCGACATCGGCTTTTTGTGGCATTTGATGCACGCGCGGTCTCCGACGCCTCTTCGCTAATTGGTCGATGCGTTGCAATGCGGCAGTGTACTCTGTTAACTCTGCCGGCATGGCGTCCTCTCCGCTGCGAATTCGTCTAGAAGTCTAGTGATCTAGGGCGAATTCGCCTCGAACTGTTGTACCCACCCTGCCTCTGGCGGCGAGCGTGAGAGCGCTTGCCGAACTGCGCGTCCGGCAGGCGCACAATTTGCGCATCCGCGGTTTACAACAACCGCCAACTTGTAGGAGGGCGCCGTGTATCCCTTTACCAAGCAAAACAGCGCCAGCGTGAACTTCACGCTCACGGCCGCGATGTGGGTGGTCTTGGGCGTGTTGATGGGGTTGACGCTGGCGCTGGAGTTTGTCTTCCCCGACCTGTTCCGCGGCGTGCCGTGGCTGGTCTTCAGCCGTTTGCGCCAGGCGCACGTCAACACCGTGCTCTTTGCCTGGCTGTCCGGCGCGATGATGGGCATGTGGCTCTATATTGTGCCGCAGTTGACGGGCCGGCAGTTGTGGAGCGAGCCGTTGGGCAACGTCTGCGCCGTGCTGTGGAATATTGCGCTGGCGGTCGGCATTGTGGGCATCCTGTCGGCGCACACGCAAAGCCGCGAATATGCCGAGATGATCTGGGCGGTGGACGTGGCGGTGATGGCCGTGCTGCTGCTCAACATGGTCAACGTGCTCATGACCATCGGCCATCGCGTGGAGCCGAAGCTGTACGTTTCGCTGTGGTACATCACGGGCACGGTGATATGGTTCCCGATGCTCTACTTCATCGGCAACGTGATGTGGCGACCGCCGACGGGCGCGCTCACGGGTATCGACGACGCGATCTTCAACTGGTTCTACGGCCATAACGTGCTGGGCCTGTGGTTTACCACGGGGCTGCTGGGGGTCATCTACTTCATTGTGCCGCGCGAAACCAACACGCCGCTGTACAGCCATGTCCTTTCGCTGATCGCGTTCTGGGGCATCGCCTTCTTCTACACCGGGGTGGGCGGGCATCACCTGCTGTGGGCGCCCATCCCCTATTGGCTGAAGACAATTGCCGTGGCGGACAGCATCGGCATGATCCTGCCCGTGGCGGCCTTCATGATGAACATTTTCCTGACCATGCGCGGCAACTGGAACCGCTTTATGACGAGCATCCCGCTGCGCTTTGTGATCACGGGCTGGGCCGCCTATATCCTGGTGTCGTATCAAGGCTCGCACCAGGCGTTCCGCGGCATCAACTTGCTCACGCACTTCACGCAGTATGTGCCGGGCCATGCGCATCTCTCCTTGCTCTTCTTCGCCGCTTCGGTACTGATCGGCGGCATGTACTACGTGATCCCGCGCATCTACAACTGCGAGATCTACAGCCGCGTGCTGGCAAATGCGGGCTACAGCCTGTATGTGGTCGGCTTTACCTTCTTCTTTGGCGGCTTCTTGTTGACCGGGCTGGTGCAGGGCACGGCCTGGCTGCATCAGGGGCTGCCCGTGTGGAGCGTGCTGCCCGGGCTGCGCCCCTACATGATGCTGCGCGCGGTGGGCGGCATCTTGCTCGTGTCGGGCTTTCTCGCTTTCTCCTTCAACATCTTGGCGACGGCCATCGTGCGCAAGCCGATTTTGCAGCCCGAATCGCCGGCGGAGATCCAGCACTCGCTGCGCATGGCGGCCCCTGCCTCGGCGGCCGATTAAGAGCTTAACCGCCTGGGAATGCAGTCTCGCCGGCGGAACACATAAGGAGAATCGGTCATGAAAATGACGTTTAAGGTAACCATCATCGGCGCCCTGATCGTCTTCTTTGCGGTGGTGACGGCGGTTGTCTTCTTTCCCGGCTATGTCTGGAACCCGCCGCAGACCTTTATTGCCCACCCCTACACGGACGAGCAGGCGCGCGGGCGCGAGGTGTTCTATTCCAACGGCTGCAACTATTGCCATACGCAATATGTACGCCTGGAAGACACCGCCATGGGCGACGTATCGCAGGGCGGCAACTACATCTTCGACGACCCGATGATCCTCGGCTCTGAGCGCACCGGCCCGGACCTGTCGTACATCGGGCGCAAGCGCAGCGAGCAGTGGGAGATCGAGCACTGGAAGGACCCGCGCCGCATGTCGCCGCTTTCGATTATGCCCAGTTTCGAGTTCCTGACCGACGGGCAACTGAACGATATGGCCTCGTATCTGTTCAACCTGGGCGACCGCACCTCGGCGCAGATGATGATCCTGCCGCCGCCGCACTACGCCGGGCAAGGCGATCCCATCAGCTTCCCGGAAGTCAAGCCCAATCCGAACCAGCCCATCGGCTGGCCTGCGTGGACCGACGCTGAGTTGCAGGAGGGCAAGGAACTGTACGTCGACCGCTGCCTGACCTGCCACGGCTGCGCGGGCAACGGCCTGGGCGCC
>JBBSBO010000345.1:0-4149 GCA_038251215.1 Caldilineales bacterium | reverse complement strand
CTCGGCCCGATGATCGCTTCGCTGGTGATCGCCTTCACCAAGTGGGACCTGATCACCTCGCCCACCTACGTCGGCCTCGACAACTTCCAGCGGCTCATGCAGGACGACCTCGTGTGGAAGTCGCTGCGGGTGACGGCCATCTACGCCCTCACCAGCGTGCCGCTGCACATCGCCTTCGGCATGATGCTGGCCCTCTTCCTCAACGCACACATTCGCGGGCAGCGCTTCTATCGCACGGCCTTCTACTTGCCCTCCGTGCTGTCCGGCGTGGCGGTGGCGCTGCTGTGGCGCTGGCTCTTTTCCACCGAGTTCGGCCTCTTCAACATGCTGCTCGCCCGCGTGGGCGTCAGCGGGCCAAGCTGGCTCGGCGACCCGGCCTGGGCCTTACCCTCGCTGGTGCTCATGAGCCTGTGGGGCGTGGGCGCCGGAACGATCATCTACCTCGCCGGCCTGCAAGGCATCCCCACCGACCTGTACGAAGCCGCCGAGGTGGATGGAGCCAACGGCTGGCGCCAATTCTGGAACATCACCGTGCCCATGATGACGCCCGTGCTCTTCTTCCAGTTGGTCACCGGCATCATCTTCGCCCTGCAAGTCTTTACACAGGCCTTCATCATGACCTCCGGCGGGCCGAATAACGCCACGCTCTTCTATCTGCTCTACCTGTATCGCAACGCCTTCGAGTATTTCCGCATGGGCTATGCCAGCGCCTTGGCCTGGGTGTTGTTCATCTTCATCCTGATCCTCACGCTGGCGCTCTACCGCTCGTCCAATTACTGGGTGTACTACGAAGGCGAAGAGAAAAAAGGCTAGACCATGGCGACCATCCAAGAACCGCTCCCCAGCGTAGCCAAATCCGAGACGCGCCTCACCTTCCAACAGCGCACGACTCTGCGCCACACGCTGATCCATCTCTTCTTGCTCAGCGGCGTGGTCATCATGTTTATCCCGTTGGCGTGGACGCTCTCCACCTCGCTCAAGTCGCCGGGCGAAGTCTATATCTTCCCGCCCACGTGGATCCCGAAACACATCTTGTGGAGCAACTACCTGAAGGCCGTCACCGCCATTCCCTTCTTTCTCTACCTGTGGAACACCACCTACATCACGCTGGTCAGCATCATCGGCAAGGTCATCTCGATCACGCTGGTCGCCTTTGCCTTTGCCCGCCTGCGCTGGTGGGGCCGCAACACCGTCTTCCTGATCATGCTCTCCACCATGATGCTGCCGCCGCACATCACGCTGATCCCGCAGTTCATCCTCTTTAAATACTGGAACTGGATCGACACCTTCTGGCCCTTGATCGTGCCGACCTTCTTCGGCGGCCCCTGGCTGACCTTCCTGGTGCGCCAATACTTTATGACGCTGCCGCGCGAGCTGGACGACGCCGCGCGCATCGACGGCTGCTCCAGCTTCGGCGTCTACTCGCGCATCATCATGCCCATGGCCAAGCCTGCCATCCTCATCGTCATCATCTACGTCTTCAACGGCACGTGGAACGAGTTCCTGCTGCCCCTCATCTTTCTGCAAAGCTCGGATAAGTTCACCCTGGCGCTGGGCCTGCGCATGTTCCAGGGCGAAGCCAGCGTCAGTTGGAACCTGCTGATGGCGGCCTCGCTCCTCACCATGCTGCCGGTCATCATCCTTTTCTTCTTCTCGCAACGACACTTTATCCAGGGCATCGTCTTCACCGGCGTCAAGGCATAAGAGGCATAAGAGGTAGAAGGGACATCAGCCCCCGCGCCCAGCTTGACGCGTTTGTACGTCAATCACTTACGTTGGATGTTTCCCAGTTACTCACCGGTTGCCGGCCCATCACCGCCGATTCACTCAAGAGATTCACTCAAGGAGGAGTTATGAACCAACACAAGTTGACCCGCCGCGGTTTTCTGCGCAACAGCGCCATCGCCGCAGCCGCCGTAGGCCTGGCGGCCTGCGCGCCCGCCCAGGTCGCGCCTGCCGGCGAAAGCGGCGAGGCAGCCGCCCCCGCCGCCGACGTCGTGACCCTCAATTTTGTCTGCGATGTCATCAACGAAGGCCATACTAAGGTCCGCGACAAATGGGCCACGGAATTCAGCGATGCCAACCCCGGCATCAAGGTAGAGCACCAGACCATCCCGGGGACCGACTACAACACCAAGATCCAAACGCTCTTCGCCGCCGGCACGCCGCCCGATATGTACCGCTATTTGCAGGAAGTGGCGCCCATCATCACTGTCGACGCCAAGAAGATGCACATGCAGATCGACGACTACATCGCGCGCGATTCGTATGACGTCGAGGACTTCCGCCCCGAAGCCGTCGAACTGTACCGCTGGAACGGCAAGACCTATGCCCTGCCGCGCGACTACGGCAATCAGAACCTGTACTACAACGTCGATCTGTTCGAGGCCGAGGGCATTACCCCGCCGCCGCCCGACTGGAACGACACTGACTTTACCTTCGAGGTCTTCCTGGACATGGTCCAACGCCTGACCAAGAAGGAAGGCGACCGCACCACGCAGTGGGGCTTCCTGGTCAACCGCGGCCAACGCCCGTGGGCCTCTTGGGTCTACTCCAACGGCGGCGGCCTGGTCCACAAGAACGAGGCCGGCGTCGCCACCGAGTCGGCCATGGCCGACCCCGAAGTGGTAGAGGCCACGCAGTTCCTACAGGACCTGATGTACAAGTACGAAGTCTCCCCGCGGCCGGACCTGGAGTCCGAGCTAGGCGGCGTGGACCTGTTCGCCACCGGGCGCGTGGCGATCATGCTCAACAACCCCTCGGCGGTCAACCAGTTCCGCGTGATCGAAGACTTCACGTGGGACGTGGGTACGATCCCGCTGGGCAAGGCCGAGCGCCGCGGCACCGGCGGCGGCGGCACCGGCTGGGCGACGGGCGCAGCCACCAAGCACCCCGACGAAGCCTGGCTCTTCATGAAGCACATCACCAGCGCGCAGGCCGAGCTGGACGAAGTCTCGGTCGGCGCCACGACGCCTTCGCGCGTCTCGGTCGTCACCTCCGAGGCCTTCCTCGACCCGAACCTGCCGCCCGTGCATTCGGCAGCCTTCGCCCAGGCGCAGGAGTTCGTCGTGCGCGACCCGGTCAACATCAACTGGCCGGAGATCACGCAGCGCGTCTACAACCCCGCCATGGACATGCTGTGGAGCGGCGCGGCCGATGCCGCCACCGTCGGCCAGAAGATCGTCGACGATTCCACCGAACTGTTCGCCTCCGGCATGGGCTAAAACGCAGGTAGTTTGCTCGCAGATCCAAAGAGAGGCCGGCGCGTGGGTCAGCGCCGGCCTCTCTTTTTGTATTGGCGGGATGTCCCGTCTATCAGGCAATCGGATACTCGCGCATCTCCGCCACCGTCTCATACATGGCGAGCAGGTTCTCTACCGGCGTGGGCGGCTGCACGTTATGCACCGTGCTGAACACAAAGCCGCCGCCCGGCGCAAAGGTGCGGATGTTGGCGCGCACCTGCGCCGCCACCTCCTGCGGTGTGCCGAAGGGCAGCACCATCTGCGAATCCACGCCCCCGCCCCACACCGTCAGGCTGTCGCCGAACTTGCGCTTGACCGCCTCCGGCTCCATGCCCGTCGCCGTAAACTGCACGGGGTTGAGGATGTCGAAGCCCGCCTCCACAAAGTGCGGCATCAGCGGCATCAGCGCGCCGTCGGTGTGGATAAAGCTCTTCCAGCCCGTGTGCGTGTGGATCCAGTCGTTGACCTGCTTGTGGAAGGGCTGATAGAGGTCGCAATAGGTCTTGGGCGAAATAAAGGGCGCGTTCTGCGTGCCGAAGTCCGTGCCCGTCACCTGCAAGACCATCACCTTCTCGCCCACCACTTCGTAGATCTTCGCCAGGTTCGCCAGCCCAATCTCGCACTGGCGCTCGAACACGGCATACACATAGTCGCGGCGCAGGATGGCGCTCATATACCACTCCGCCACATCGCGGATGCCGCGCGGATGCTTCACCCACATGGCGGGCACCAGGGCGATGTCGCCGAAGGCCGTGCCGCCAAAGGCGCCCAGGATGGCCTTGTCCGTCTGCGTATAGAGCCGCTCGGCCTCCGCCCCGGAGTAGGCCAAATCGCGCGCGGAGCCCGGCTCGAACTCCTGCACCGTGTCCGCCGGGTCGAGGGTGTCGGCGTGGATCGGCGGCGGGCG
>JBBSBO010000344.1:0-4151 GCA_038251215.1 Caldilineales bacterium | reverse complement strand
TACGGCGGCTGGGCCGCTTCGCTCACGCCCGACAGCCCAGGCAGCTACTCGCTGCGCCGTGACGACATCGATGCCGTCGACGCCGCCGGCCTTGACGCCTGGCGCGAGCGAGCGCGGGCGCATGTACTCGAACGCCTCGCCCAGCCGGATACCGGCAGCGCGCCGCAAGTAACCGTGCGCGCCCAATATACCTATGACGGCTTGCACATCGAAGAACTGAGCTGGCAACTGCCCTACGGCCCGCCCACCGAAGCCATCTTCCTCAAACCCGACGCGCCGCTGGGCAAGCTGCCGGGCATCATTGCCCTGCACGACCACGGCGGCAACAAGTACCTGGGCAAGCGCAAGATCACGCGCACCTCGGCGGACGTGCATCCGGTCGTGCAAGAACACCAGGCCACGTCCTACGGCGGCACGGCCTGGGCCAACCGGCTGGCGAAACGCGGCTACGCCGTCTTGGTCCCGGACGCCTTCGCCTTCGGCAGCCGTCGCGTGCGGCTGAGCGATGTGCCCGAGTCCATCCGCGGCGGCCTATCGGACTGCAACGCCGAAGACCCGCAGCAGATCGCCGCCTACAATCAATGGGCCGCCGCGCACGAGTCGATCCTCGCCAAGTCGCTCTTCTCCGCCGGCACGACCTGGCCTGGCGTCTTTTCCGCCGAAGACCAGCGCGCCCTGGATGTACTTTGCGCGCGGCCGGATGTCGACGCGCGCCGCGTGGGCTGCGGCGGGCTGCGCACGGTCTTCCTCGCCGGGCTGGACCCGCGCATCCGCTGCGCTGTGTGCGCCGGCATGATGACCACCTGGCGCGACTTTCTTCTGCACCGCAGCCACACACATACGTGGATGTGCTATGTGCCGTTGCTGCCGCCGGAGCTGGACTACCCGGAGATCCTTGGCCTGCGCGCGCCGTTACCTACCCTTGTGTTGAACAACCTTGAAGACCCGCTCTTTACCCTGCCCGAAATGGAACGCGCCGACGAGATCCTGTCTGCGGTCTATGCCAAGGCGCAGGCCGCGGACCATTACCGCTGCACCACCTACCCCGGCCCGCACAAGTTCGAGCCGGACATGCAGGCCGAGGCCTTTGAATGGTTTGACCGCTGGCTGAAGGACGCCGAATAAACCCGCAAGTCTGATTGTCGTTAGGTAGATGAATAGCCAGATGAATAGCTAGATTGAATAGATCGAGGCGAATTGTATGCAGATGTTGGAGCATGTAGTCAACCGCTTTAACGGCATCGAGATGTCCGGTGAGCGCCTCCCCACCGACGCCGGCGAGTTTCGCCGCCGCTTGGCGCATTCGCTGGACGTGTGGCGCGCGGACGGCCGCGCCGTGGTGTGGATCGAACTACCCATCGCCCAGGCGAGCCTGATCGCGCCCGCCACGGAAGCCGGCTTCACCTTCCACCATACCATGGAGGACAGCCTGACGTTGGTCTACCGGCTGAAGGCGGACGCGCTGGTCCCTTCCTTCGCCACGCACTTCATCGGCGCGGGTGCGGTGGTGCTTAATGCGCGGCGCGAGCTACTGGTGGTGAACGAGCTTCATCGCCGTGATCTCAGCCGCCCCTACTACAAATTGCCAGGCGGCGCGCTGCAACCGGGCGAACACCTGGTCAACGCCGTCACACGCGAGGTCCTGGAGGAGACGGGCGTGCGCGCCCGCTTCGAGTCGCTCGTCTGCTTCCGCCACTGGCACGGCTATCGCTGGAAAAAGTCCGACATCTACTTTATCTGCCGGCTGTCGCCCCTCAGCGAGGAGATCACCATCCAGGCTGACGAAATCGAAGAATCCAAATGGATGCCGGTGGACGAATACCTGGCGAGCGAATACGTCGGCATCTTCAACAAGCGCGTGGTCATGGCGGCCCTGGAAAGCCCCGGCGTCGCCCCTGAGTTGATCGACGGCTACGGCGATGAAGTGAATTACGAAATCTTCATGCCCACCAATCACAAAGCGGAGTAAGCTGATGCCTGTCACTATCCAAGATGTCCAAGTCATCGTCACCGAGCCGGCGGGGTCGCGCCTCGTTATCGTCAAGGTCATCACCTCCGAGCCGGGGCTGTACGGTCTGGGCTGCGCCACCTTCACGCAGCGCTTTCATGCCGTGGTCACCGCCATCGAGAAACACCTCAAGCCCTTTGTCCTCGGCCGCGACGTGGCGCGCATCGAGGAGTTGTACCGCATGGCGACGGTACACAGCTACTGGCGCAACGGTCCGGTGCTGAACAACGCCATCTCCGGCATCGACCAGGCCCTGTGGGACATCAAGGGCAAAATGGCGAACATGCCGGTCTACGAGCTGCTGGGCGGCAAGTGCCGCGAGGCCGCTGCGGTCTATGTCCACGCCGACGGCCGCGACCCGTATGAAGTCGAGGACAATGTACACAGCTTTATGGAGGAAGGCTACCGCTACATCCGCGTGCAAATGGGCGGCTACGGCGGCGCCGGCGAGATGGCCCCCCGCCCCGACCTCTCGCCCGACGGGCATTACTACGACCCGCGCGCTTATATGCGCAATATGCTCGACATGATCGACCACGTGCGCTCCGAACTAGGCGATGAAGTCGAGTTGCTGCACGACATACACGAGCGGCTGCAACCGATCGACGCCGTCCAGTTCGCCAAGGACGTAGAACCGTATAAGCTCTTCTTCCTGGAAGATGCGCTGGCGCCGGAGGACATCGAATGGTTTGCACGCATCCGCGAACAGTGCGCCACGCCGCTCGCCATGGGCGAACTCTTCAACAACCCGCGCGAATGGCAGCCGCTGATCGCAGACAAGCTGATCGACTTCATCCGCATGCACGTCAGCCAGATGGGCGGCATCACGCCGGCGCGGGCTACTGCCCTCTTTGCCCACATGTACGGCATTCGCACCGCCTGGCACGGCCCGGGCGATACCTCGCCCGTGGGCCACGCCGCCAACCTGCACCTGGACGTATGGGCGCCCAACTTCGGCATCCAGGAGTGGTGCCGTTTCCCGCAGGTGGTGTATGACATGTTCCCGGGCCTGCCCGAAGTGCGCAACGGTTACCTCTACCCCAACGACCGGCCCGGGCTGGGTATCGACATCGACGAGAAGCTCGCTGCTAAGTATCCGCCTGTCGACTCCGTGGAAATGTGGACGCAAACGCGCTGGCCCGACGGCTCGCCGGCGAGACCGTAGACCGCTCACCGCTCACGTGCAAAAAGTTGACAGCGTGTTTGAAATCCCTTACGATTCTGGCGGTTCTCGGGGCCGCCAGAATTGGCAGCCATGGGCCGGCTCTCAACCGGTTCACAAGGGGCGAGACGGTAGTTCCGTACCCGCTCCATTGTATTTTCGCTGTATTCCCGCTGCATCGGTTCATCTAGACTTATCCTCCGAGTAACAGCGCCGCTACTTGGAACGTTCCAACCCAACGTTTGTGCCGCGATCTGTGTTTTAGGACCTGAGGCGCAAGCAGCCTATTCGCCCAGGTCTCCGTTTCGATCCGTACGCAGCCGTAGACGCAGCGAAAGGAGGGCCGGCCTGTCGGCTAGACCACCGCTTATGCAGCACCCCTGTTACACCCGTTGTACTTGTCTCAATTACTTCACTCACTGCCTGGAGGACACGATGAAACTACGCAACAATATGCTGTTCCTGGTAATAGCGCTGATCGTTGCGCTAGTCTTGGGCGCCTGTGCGCCCGCGGCCGCGCCGGAAGCAGCGCCCCCTGCCGAATCGGCCGCGCAGCCCGAAGCCGCCGCCCCAGCAGGCGCCATCCAACGCGGCGGCACGCTCACCTGGGCGCGCGGGTCCGTGCCCGAAAACTTGGACGTTGCCTGGACCGAAAATAATGCCGACGCATGGGTCGTCGTCAACATCATGGAGCCGCTCGTGCGCGTCGATTCAACGGGCACGAAGATCGAGCCGTCCCTGGCCGAAAGCTGGGACGTCAGCGAAGACGGCATGGTCTACACCTTCCACATGCGCCCAAACGTCAAGTTCCATGACGGCACGGACATGACGGTGGACGACGTGGTCTACTCCCTGATGCGTGCGCGCGACACAGGCCTATGGAATTGGAGCCTAGCCAATACCGAGTCCATCGAAGCGGTGGACGAATCCACGGTCCAGATCACCCTAGCCGAAAAGTCCGCCGAATTCTTGGCCGGCCTG
>JBBSBO010000343.1:0-4158 GCA_038251215.1 Caldilineales bacterium | reverse complement strand
CGCGGGCGAAACTCTTCGGGCATGGGCTAATTCCCCAGAATCTGCACGCCGCTGGCGGTCGCTTCGGCCATCCAGCCCTCGACCACAGGCCCGCCGGCTGGGGCGACGCGCACGCGCCACCACGCCAGGTTGTCGGCGGCTTGCGGGCCTGCCACGATCTCCACCGCATCGCCCGGCATGGTCTGGGCGAGGATGTCGCCGGCGGGCTTGCCCAAATAGCCGGGCGTGGCGCGCACATTGACGACGCTGGATGTGACGTTGCGCACGCGATCGCCGGCGCGGAAGGCGCCCAGGGCGGGCGCTTCACCGCTCTCGGTATCGGCGGACGCGCTATCGCCGGGCAGGGTGGGGATGGGCGGCGGAGGCGTCCAGGCCGCGCTGTTGCCGCCGTTCAAATCGGCGATGCCCAGCCTATTCAGGCCGCCCGCAAAGATAGAGACGGTACAGGTGAGGGTGGCAAGGAGTAGAAAGCCCAGGGCGAAGCCGGGCCAAAACCACGCACGCGGCCGCCGCGGCGCGGCGAGCGGCGGGAGAGGAGCTAGGGGTTCACCGGGTAGGTCGCTCATAGCAAATCCAGCTGCGCCGGGCAAGCCTGCCGGCGGATGCCCGGCGCAGTATGATCAAAATCGGCTGGGCAACGCTCGGCGCCGGCGCTGCGCCTATGCCCCCTGCGCGTCGCCGGGTACATCAACGGGCACATCACCGAGGACGCGCAGGACGCCGACGGCCTCGCCTTGCACGCTCAGCGCGGAATGTTGCAGGAGGACGTTGCACGTGCGCCCGTCGTCCAGCTTCAGGGTCATCTTGTTGTCGCGGTGCAGCTCGACCATCGTCTTGCCTGCGTTCAACTGGCGCGTGCGAAAGAAGATGCGTTCAGGCCAGGCTTGGTGGTTGTCGTTCATTTCGACAACGTCGACGTGGTCAAAAACGGCTACCGGTTCGGGCTTGCCTTGCATATACAACATGGCTTTCATGGCGTCAACCTCGTGCAATGAGCCTTGCGAAGTGGTCATCTCGTTTGTCTCGCCGCAGTGCGGCTGGGGCAAGCGTCCTGCTGCTGCGCTGTGGCGCTGTGCGCCGCCATTGTAGCGCAAGCCCACGGCCTGGGCAAGGCGCGCGCATTTCCCTTTCTCTATTGGCCGCGCTGCAAGAGCAGATAGGAGATGATGTCGGCCTTGTCCTGGTCGCTGAGCGTGTCATTGTAGATCTGGAGCATGATGTTGGGCATGAACCCCTCTACCACGTATGCGTTGGGCGTGATGATGCTGTGGTAGATATAGAGGCCGGCGCTTTCACCCGGGACGAGGGTGGCGGCGATTTCGCCTACGTTGTGCCACGTGGGACCGGCCATAACCTGGTTGGGGTCCAGCGAATGGCAGCCGATGCAGCCGTTGGTCAGCGTGAGCTGCTGGCCGCGGGCCGGGTCTGCCGTGCCCATCGCCGCCAGGATGTTATCGGGCAGGCCGGTGAGGTCGCCGCCGGCGTCGCTCTGTGCCGCTTCAGCCGTGGGCGTGGGCGAGCTGGTTGTAGGCGTAGGCTTGCTGGCTGTGGGCGTGGCGGTGGGCAACAGCGCGGCGGTGGGCGTCGCCGCGGCTTCCGTAGCAGACTCTGTTGCGGCCTCTGTCGCAGCAGATGTCGCGGTGACGGTGGTCGACGCTGCCGGCGTCTCGCTCGGCGCCGTGGCGGTCAAGGTCTCGGTCTTGGTTGCCGCCGGCGTCGCCGCATTCGTTGCGGTCTGCGTACCTGTGGCGGTGACCGTCGCCGTGATCGTGGACGAGGCTTGCGGCGTCTCGATTTCTGTGACCGTGAGCGTGCCGGTAGCGGTCATGGCGGCGGCGGTTGCCGCTTCCGTCGCCGTTGGCGCGAGCGTCGCCGTGGCGCTTTCCGTAGCGGTGATCGTGCTGGTCGCCGTGACGGCTTCGCCGGCGGTGACTGTCGCGGTGATCGTCTCCGTGCCTGTCGCAGTATCGGTGGCGCTGAGCGTTTCCGTCGCCGTGATGGGCGTGGCGGCTTCAACGGTCGCGGCGGCGGTCGCCGTGGGCGGGACTGCGGTGGCCGGTGGCGTCACCGCGAAAAAGGCGACGTCGAGTGTGGGCACGCGGGTGGGCAGCAAACTTTCGTCGATTTCTCCTTGCCCGCATCCTGCCACGAGGATGGCAAAACTCAAGAATACTGCGAGCGCGCCAAACCGTCTCATAGATTGTTCTCCGTTCTTGCTTTGATGGACCGGCGGCGCTGATTGCGCGGCGCCGGCGTTTAAGAGCTAGTCGTCAATGCGTCGTCGTTACCGGCTGGTCGTCAGTCTCCAGTTCGGACAGCAGTTCGTACACGTAACCTTCTGATTCTGCCCCGATTGCGCAAGCCTGTCAATTTTGGGCCGTTTACAGGATGGTTCACTATGTCAAGATACAGGGTCAAGATACAGCGCCGGGAGATAAGGATCGGCTTGCCGCCGTAGGGAGAACGCCCGCCGGCGCTTGGGATGCAATCTTCTTTTCTTTGTCCGGCGGGTCTTTTATACTGTGGGCCTGGCGCAAGCTGGTCGCAATGGGTTGCGGGCCTATTGTGCAGAACTATTAGGGCAAGAACTTTCAAGCCGTAAAAATAAACAATCGCGTAAGGAAGAATCGATGAGCGTGGAGGCGAGTTCGTTTCGAGAGACGATGGCGCACTGGGCGAGCGGCGTGACGATCGTCACCGCCATGGAGGACGGGCGGCGCGTAGGCATTACCGCCAGCTCCCTCGCCAGCGTCAGCCTGAACCCGCCGCGCATTCTGGTGTGCGTCAATAAGCGGCTGTATACGCACGGCGCTATCGAGGCCGGCGGCGTGTTCGCGGTCAACATCCTTGAGAAGAATCAAGTGGAGTGGGGGATGCGCTTCGCCGGGCTGGTACCCGAGATGGAGGACCGCTTCGCGGGGATTGAGACGAAGCGCGCCGTCACCGGCAGCCCGATCCTGCCCGATGTACTGGGCTGGCTGGACTGCACGGTGGTCCATGCCTATGACGGCGGCGACCACACGATCTATGTGGGCCAGGTGGAGGCGTGCGGCGCGGCCGAAGAGGGGCCGCCGCTGCTCTATTTCAACCGGCGCTGGCGACAACTGCACGACGCGGCGCTCACGCTTGAGTAGCGAGTGTCTGGCTCAGGTACACACATGGAGACGCCGCGCCTTCACAGGGCGCGGCGTCTCCGTATGCAGATCACGCGCGCGGCCGACGAGCTACTTCTTGGGGATCACGATCCACAGAATGATATAGGTCAGGATGCCCGGAAGGCCGCCCGGCAGCGAAAGCAGGATGAACAGAAGGCGGAACCAGAGCGGGTTGATGCCAAAGAACTCGCCAAGCCCGCCGCACACGCCGGCAAGCACCGCATTCTGACGTCGCAAATTGTTTAGGTTAGAACCAGCCACTTTTATCTCCTTGCCCAGTGGATGCGCCCTTTGAACTTTAGGCGGCGCAAGATCATTATCCTATGCCACACACTACGGCGAGGCAGGCCCAGGGTTTCGCGCACACCCTCGAGTCAGGCGGTTCAGCCACGCAATCTAGGCGGAGAGCCAGCGCGCGGCTTGCCCGCCGGGCCATGCCGCCGAGTAACGCTCGACGATGGTCTCGATCAGCGTGTCCCAGCGCGGGTCCACGACCTGACGCGCCGGGTCGGCGTCATACCAGGCCATCACCTCTTCGGCCCCGCGTACGAAGGGGATCGTAGCGGCGAAGTCCGGCACAAGGCGCTTGACTTTGGCGTTGTCGAAGATCACGCTGTGGCTCTTATCGCCCAGCAGACCCGCGCCCCAGTCGGCGTCGAAGGCGTTGATCAGCGGCGAGGGCACATGCACCAGCTTCGGCTCGACGCCGGCGGCACGGGCGCAGATGTGGAAGATCTGGTTCCAGGTGAGTAGTTCGTCCGACGTGATGTGGTAGCTGTCGCCAATCGTGTGGTTGTTGCCCAGCAGGCCGACGAAAGCCTTGGCGAAATCCTTGTGGTGCGTCAGCACCCACAGCGACGTGCCGTCGCCATGCACGACCACCGGCTTGCCCTTGCGCATACGGTCGACCACGGTGTAGCCGCCGTTGAAGGGAAGCATGGTACGGTTGTAGGTGTGCGACGGGCGCACGATCACGGCGGGGAAGCCCTCCTCGCGGTAGGCG
>JBBSBO010000342.1:0-4183 GCA_038251215.1 Caldilineales bacterium | reverse complement strand
GACACATCTCCCTAGCACACGGATGTTGCGTAACTATACGAATTTCTCGCCATGGCACGCACCTTGCGAGCCACGCGTCTAAACAACCTCTGCTCGACAGATTTTCCTATACGAACTCTGCCGCAAGGTCCCGCCCATTCACCCTGCCCGTCCTCACTCGAGGACCGCCAGCTCATAGCGTTCGACTCCGTTGGCGTTGTGCGCCCACGCCTTCACAGACACGGTCGCGCCCGGCCTCAACGTCACGCCGCCCGGCTGCTCGCCGGGGATCACCGCGCCCTGGCGGTCATAGAAGGCGACGTGTAAACGCACATCGCTATACGTAGCGCCGCCCGTATTGTGCAGCTCCACCAACAGCGTGCGCGACGTGTCGGAAGACTGCTCACCCACGACGGTCGCCGTCACGTCCTCCGCCGCCGAGCCGGACGCGGCGGTTGCCGCCTGCTCATCGCCCGCCGCTTCGGCCCCATCGCCGGCCTCCACCGCCACGGGGATGGCGGACGCGCCGGCCTCGCGTGCCGGTGCGCTCCCGGCAAAAAACGAGAAGTCGTTCGCCCCCAGGCTCCCTTGCATCAGCGCTGCGATCAAGAGCGCCACGAGCGCCAGCCCGCCCGCCATCAGCGCCCCACGCCAACCCATACGGCGCCCGACCGCCCCGCGACGCGCCGAGCTGCCGTCCTGCCAACCGCGGCCCACGCGCCAATAGCGCGCCTCCGGATAGCGCCGCCGCACCTCCTGCGCAATCAGCGCCGCCTCGCGCTCCTCGCTGAGATGGGCGTGCAGCGAACCGTCGGACAGAATGATCTCGATCACGGTCATAGTACCATCTCCGGCATGATCCCTCGCGTAAAGTCTCTCATCGCAACACAGCGCCCACGCGCCCGTGTTCACTCTACGCCGATCTCGCCCTACAAAACACCGGCAAAGGGCGCACACGCCGCGCGACAAACGTCGGAGGCGCTGTAGCGAGATGTCCATCGCCCGGTTTGTTGCCTCACCCAACAATCTCTCCGCCCGGCCTTGGTCGCGTAAATCGCGCACGAATCGATTTGCGACTTTGTTGCGTCCCCATACAATTAGATGCAAGGGATCGAGCTAGAGACGCGCCTGCTTCTCGGCTGCCGTCTAGACCCTCGGGGGCGCTTGAGTTTCTCTTCACCTCTGTGAATTTCTGTGGCCTCTGTGGTGACCCGGCTTTTCTTGCTTTTGCGTTCTTCGCGCCCTTTGCGCCTTTGCGGTGAATGTTCAGGGGCGGAACCTTGCCCGCCCGCGCCTCGTCTTATGTCTGCCTTGCTCACAAACGGGTGCGCGAGGCCGTTCACCGAAAAAGCAGCCGCGAAGGCAAGCTGGAAATCAACCACGAAAACAGATGACCGGAATCAAAATCGCTGCGGTATTTGTCGTGATCGTCGCGGCCGGCCTCTTCTTCGCCCCCAAGCCGCTGACCCAACTTCTGGACAGTTCGGCGTTGCCATCGTGGAGCAGCCCGTCCCGCGCAGCGCAAACGCCCACGCAAAGCGCGCCGCCGGTTGCGCCCGTCGGCACCCTCGCGCCTGCGCTTAGCCCGCGTCTGACGCATCCGCAACCCGCCGGCACAACGCCAACGGAGGAAGTGCAGGAGCAGATCGATCCTCTGCCCGCGGTCGCGCCGCCTGTCGAGGCCATTCCGCTGCCGACCGTCACCCCCTCGCCCGTGCCTTCAGCCACGCCGCCGCTGCCCGCGCAGCCGACCCCAGCCGCAGAGTCCGTCGCGCTTCAAGGCGTGCGCCATGCCTGGCAAACCTGGAATAACTGCGGCCCTGCCACCCTCGCCATGAACCTCAGCTACTACGGCAGCCCGCTCGACCAGGCCGCCATCGGCGCAGCCTTGCGCCCCTTTGAAGATGACAAAAACGTCAGCCCCGAGGAAATGGCCGCCTACGCCCGCGCCCAGGGCTACCAGGCGCAACTGCGCGTCAACGGCGACGCCGCTACCCTGCGCGCCCTGCTGCGCAGCGGCTTCCCTGTGCTGATCGAGACGTGGCTGGAGCCGGAGCCGGACGACGGCATGGGCCACTATCGCCTCCTGACCGGCTTCGACGCCGCCGCCCAGCACTGGATCGCCTACGACAGCTACGACGCCGCCACCCTGATCAGCGCCGACCCGGCCCTCTACGCAGGCATCTACCTGCCCTACGCGCAGATGGACGCCCTATGGGCCGTCTTCAACCGCGCCTATATCCTCATCTACCCTGCCGAGCAAGAGCCGGTCGTGCGCGACCTGCTCGGCGACGCCTTCGATGAGGCGACTATGTGGCAGGGCGCCCTGGCGCAGGCCCACGCGGAGATCGCGGCGGACGCGGCCAATCCCTTCCCCTGGTTCAACCTGGGAAGCAGCCTGGTCTACTTGGGCGACTACACACAGGCCGCCGCGGCCTTTGATGAAGCGCGCGCCCGCGGCCTGCCCTGGCGCATGTTGTGGTATCAGTTCGGCCCCTTCGCCGCCTACCAGGCCGTAGGCCGCTACGCCGATGCACTCGCCCTCGCCGATGCCGTCCTCGCCGTCACCACCAGCATCGAGGAGATCCACTACTGGCGCGGCCAAGCGCAGAATGCCCTGGGCGATCCCAACGCCGCCCATATTTCCTGGCGGCGCGCCCTCGAGCTAAACCCGGCCTTCGCCCCCGCCCAGAACGCCTTGTCCTTGGTCGATTAGCCGCCAAGCCCTTCGCTCCTGTTTTCCTCTGCGCTCCTCTGTGGTGAGCCGCCCTTGCTCTTCTTGCTGTTGCTGTTCTTCGCATCCTTCGCGTACTTTGCGGATCGCTAAGATTTGTTGTGCCGCACAACAAAAGGCGAATAGTCGGCGGCGAGCCGCGTGCGCTAGGGCAGGGTGGCGCTAGCTGGCGTGTTGAACCATAGCGCAGGCGGCGCTTCATAGCGGCTGACCGCCACATCCAGATCGCCGTCACCGTCGAGATCGCCCAGGGCGACATTCGTACTCTGGTCCGGGCTAAAGAACTGGCCGCTAAAGGCAAAGGCAGCATTGCCTTGGTTCAGCCAAACCTTGTCGGCGCCCTTATTGGCCGTGATCGCATCCAGATCGCCGTCGCCGTCCACGTCCCCCAGGCGCGTAGACCCCAGGCGCCCCAAACACTGTGCGCCCCGGAAACGCCCGCGCCCGTCATTCAGCCACACCGCGGCCACCTCGGCCTCGCTCGGCGCGATGATTGCATCCAAATCGCCGTCCCCGTCCAGATCGCCCAGATCGACGGAAAATGCGCTGAACACGCCGAAACGCTGGACTTGAGCAAAGACGCCGCCGCCGCGGTTGAGCCAAACTTCGCCGCCGCGGTCGTTGGTCCCGGTCAACATGACATCCAACCGATGATCCCCGTTGAAATCGCCGACGGCGGCGTCACTGAGATAGCTGCTACTCGGGATCTGGTCGCTCTGCGCGAAATTGCCTTTTCCGTCGTTCCACCACACCAGGCCGGCCGGCGGCTCCGTATTGCCGCCGATAGCCGTCACTGCATCCAAGTCACCGTCGCCGTCCAAATCGCCCAGCGCCACATGAAAGATAGAACCGCCGCCATATATTTCCGGGATGTCCTTGCGCGAAAAAGGCGGCGGGCCGGCCTTGAACCCGCCGGAGCCGTCGTTTAGCCAGAGATGATGCGGCCTCTGAATGCCGCCGGCCAAGATATCCAGATCGCCGTCCCCGTCCACATCGCCCAGTGTCACCCCGAGCGTGAACGCGTTGCCGAAGTCGAAACCGTCGGTCGTAAAGGTCCCGTCTCCGTCATTAAACCAGAGCGAGCTGCCCGCATCACGGTTCGCCAGAAAGATGTCCAGGTCGCCGTCGCTGTCTAGATCGCCCACGGCGATATCTTCGTTCCAATCGCTGTCGAAGGCGGCAGTCGTGGTAACGACAAATGTCTCGCCGCCCGTCGTCGCGCTGCGAAACTGCACGGCGGCGGGCTGGGTCAGGGCAGACCCGTCGTCCGTGCGCACACGATCCGAAACGGTCGCCTGCACCAGTTCACCCGCATGAAACGGCTGCGCCGGCTGAAACTCCACCTGATTACCTGAAACCGCGAAGTCGCCATCCAGCCGTCCGCTCTGCATGCCGTAGACAACGACGCTTTCGTCGCTGATTGTCTGCGGCTTGACATTGGCCGCAAAAATGAGGCGAAGGGGGGCGTTG
>JBBSBO010000341.1:0-4191 GCA_038251215.1 Caldilineales bacterium | reverse complement strand
GGAACCTTCAGCGACGAGTTCGACACCGACAGCCTGGTCATCAACTTCGGACCGCATCACCCCAGTACGCACGGCGTCTTTCGCATGTTGACGCGCGTCCACGGCGAGACGATCCTGGCGCTGGAGCCGGAGATGGGCTATCTGCACCGCAACCATGAGAAGATCGGCGAGCGTAACACCTGGCTGATGAACATGCCCTTCACCGATCGCCTGGACTACATCAACTCCATGAGCAACAACCTGGGCTATGCCCTGGCGGTGGAAAAGCTGGCGGGCATCGAGGTCCCGGAGCGGGCGCAGTACCTCCGCGTGATCATGGCGGAGCTGACGCGCGTCGTCAACCACACCTGGTCGATTGGCTTCATCCTCAACGACCTGGGCGCGTTGCAAACGCCGGCGCTCTATGCGATTGAAGAGCGCGAGATGATCCTGGACCTGTTTGAAGAGGTCAGCGGCGCCCGGCTGATGTGCAACTACATGCGCTTTGGCGGCGTGGTGCGCGACCTGACGCCGGGCTGGGCGGACAAGGCACGCTACTTGGCCAATGACCGGCTACCGCGCGCGCTCGACGAGCTGGACCGTCTGCTCACCGACAACGAGATTTTGATGGCGCGCGGGCGCGGCGTCGGCTATCTGTCCGCCGAGGATCTGATCAGCCTCAGCGTGAGCGGGCCGATGATCCGGGCGGCGGGGCTGGCGTATGACATCCGCAAGGCCGAGCCGTACTGCATTTACGACCGCTTTGACTTCGACATTCCGACCTTGCCCGAGAGCGATATTTACGCGCGCTTCTACATTCGTTTGCTGGAGGCGCGCGAGAGCGTGAAGATCTTGCAGCAGGCGCTGCGCGATCTGCCGGAAGGCGAGGTGCTGGGCGGCAAGGGCGGCTACACGGTGCGCGCGCCCGAAGGCGAGGTGTATCAGCGCATCGAGGCCCCCAAGGGCGAGCTGGGTTTCTATGTCGTCAGCGACGGCAAGACCAACCCCTACCGCTATCATGTACGCTCCCCCAGTTTTATCAACCTCAACGCGCTCGGCCCCATGTCCGTCGGCTATAAGGTGGCGGATGCGGTGGTGATTTTGGGCGCGATTGATATTGTCTTGGGCGAAGTAGACCGCTAGGAGAAGCGCGATGTTTGGAACCGGACTGCTGAAGGGCCTCGGGGTGACGTTGAAGCATTTCACCGAGACCTATACGGACGACCGCAAAAAGACGGCCAGCCGCTATGAGGACAGCATTCAGTTGGACCACGGCCGGCGCATTATCGAGCAGCCAATCACGCAGGAAGGGCTGCTGACGATCCAGTATCCGGAGGAGAAGCGCCTGCCGCCGGAGCGTTTCCGCTACATTCCCATGTTGCTGTGGGACACGGAAAAGAACGAAGACCGCTGCACGGCCTGCGGCATCTGCGCCAAGGTCTGCCCGCCCCAGTGCATTTGGATCGTGCGCGACAGCGATGAGAACGGCAAGCCGGTCACGCGGCCGGCGGAGTTCTATATCGACGTGTCGATCTGCATGAGTTGCAGCTTCTGCGCCGAGTTCTGCCCGTTCGACGCCATCAAGATGAACCACGACTACGAGCTGGCGGTGTACAACCGCTATCCCGAGTTGGTGTATGACAAGGAAGATCTGACCGTGCCGCTGGAGTATTACGCGGCGCTGTGGCCCACGCAGTTCGCCGCGGAACAAATTGCGATACACGAGGCCGAAGAGCGAGATCGCGAAAAGGCCGAGGCCAAGGCGCGCGCGGCGGAAGCCAAAGCCAAGGCCGCCGCGGCTCCCTCGGGCGAGGCGGGCGACAAGCCCAAGCGCACGCCGGAGGAGATCGAGGCCATGAAGCAGAAGGCCGCCGCGCGCAGCGCCGCCGCCAAAGAAAAGGCAGCAAGCGGCGAAGCCGGCTCCGGCGCCACGGCTCAAGATGCCGGCGCGGCCGGCGGCAGTGACGAGGACGCAGCCAAGAAGGCGCGCCTGGAAGAGTTGAAACGCAAGGCCGCTGAACGTGCCCGGCAACGCAAGCAGAACGCCGAATAGCGGCGCAGGCTTCGTTTCGCACGCCGCGCGGGCGGCTCAGCTTGTGAATCGCACAGTGTCGCGAGCCAGACCGGCCTGTTCGCCTATCTGGCTCGCGGCTTTTTGCCGACGCCGCGGCCCTGCATCCCATGATCTGCATTTTCCCAACTGCGTAAGGATGAGAAGACGATGGCGTTGACCCTCAAGTATTATGGACAGTCGACCTTTTTGATCGAGGCGGACGGGATCAAGCTGGTGATCGACCCCTTTTTGGCCCCGCATAACCCGATGACCGCCGTCACCGCCGGCGAGATCGAGGCGGACTATGTACTGGTTTCGCACGGGCACTGGGACCATATGAGCGACGCCGTAGCGCTTGCCAAGCGCACCGGCGCTACCCTGATCAGCAATTTCGAGATCGCGGAGTGGATGGAGGAGCAGGGCGTGGAGAAAACCCACGGCATGAGTACGGGCGGCGCCTATACTTTCCCGTTCGGACGGGTGAAGCTGACGATTGCGCATCACGGCTCGGTATTGCCGGACGGCAGCAACGGCGGCAATCCATGTGGTATACTTTTTCATTTTAATGATGGCAACGATGTTTATTTTGCTGGCGACACGGCGCTGACGTTGGACATGAAACTGATCGGCGAGGATGGCGGCGTGGACTTGGCGCTGTTGCCCATCGGCGACAATTATACGATGGGGCCGGATGATGCCATCAAGGCCGCGCAATATGTCAAGGCGAAGCGGGTGATCCCCATCCACTACAATACGTTCCCCGTGATCCGGCAGGACGCCCAGGCCTTTGCCGAGACGCTGCGCATGGCGACGGAGATCGATTGTAAGGTGTTGGCGCCGGGCGAAGAGTTTAGGTTGGCGTAGGCGCGTAGGCTGGGCTTAGGCCGGCAGGGAGTACACGGATGACGGTTTGGGTTGCATGGGCGGCGCTGGCAGTAGCGCTGGGCGCATTGGGCTACGGCTGGAAGTTGAGCTACGAAGTGGCCGCGACGCGTCGCCGGCTGGACCGTTATAACAAGGCGTTGTTCGACGCCAACGACGAAATTGCGCGGCTGCGCGACGAGTTGGCGCATATGCGGAACCCGGCGCCGATACAGACGCCGAACGTGCAGGTGGAGTGGTAGAAGGAGGCGGCAATGTCTACGTTGAGTGAGTTCGCGGTGCAGTCCAAGGCGGAGCTGCTGTTTCCCGCCCATTTGATCCTCTGCCTGCGCGACCTGCGCGGGGAGGAATGGCGCGACCTGGTGGACCAGGTGGCGGCGCTGCCCGAGACGCATAACGATAGCCTGGCCTTTGTGCTGATGATGATCGAGCTGGACGGCTGTCTGAAGTGCAACAGCAACAACTATAAGTTCCTGCGCGGCTGCTTCCTATGCGCCACGCAGACGGTGCAGTCCTTCAAGGGCAGCGACGGTGAGCTGGTGGAGTTGTATGCGCGGGCCAAGAAGGAACTGGAGATGCAACTGCAGCAGGGCGTGCGCCCCGGAGAGCTGTCGCTCTCGCTGGGCATCTAGCCGGGCCGCCAGGGCCTGGCGGGTGCAGCCGGCGTGTTGGGCGCCGGCATTTTGTTGGGCGGGGATTGGGGCAAACGGCGTTATGGGCGCGATCGCACGCGGCTCGAAGGCTACCTCATGAGTGACGGCGACAAGCGGTCACGGCGCGTCCTGATCATCGGCGGCGGCATTGCCGGCTTGGCTGCGGCGTATGACCTGGCGCAGCCCGGTCGCGTGGGCGGGGCGTTTGACGTGACGGTGGTGGAGGCCGGCCCGGAGTTGGGCGGTCTCGCTTCCGGCTTCAAGGGCAAGCCGAGCTGGGATTGGCCCCTGGAGCGCTTCTATCACCACCTCTTCACCAACGACGACGCCATCATCGGCCTGACGCGCGAGCTGGGGATTGCTAACAAGCTGGTGCGGCACACGCCGGTCACCGCGCTCTCCTACCAGGGGGGGATGTACCCGCTCGACTCGCCGCTGAACGTGCTGCGCTTCCCGCATCTGTCGTTGTGGAATCGGCTGCGCATGGGCATGGTGATTGCCTATCTGCGCTACGACCCGCGTCGCCCGTGGCGTCGCTATGACCGACTGCTGGCGCATCGCTGGATGGAGAAGTGGATGGGCCACGCGGCCTATGCCACCGTGTGGGACCCGATGTTGCAGGGC
>JBBSBO010000340.1:0-4201 GCA_038251215.1 Caldilineales bacterium | reverse complement strand
CGGCGCCGCCGAAGAAATGGGCGTCACCCTGCGCCGCACCGGCTATTCGCCCAACATCAAAGAGCGCCTCGACTTCTCGTGCGCCATCTTCGACGGCGTGGGCAACATGATCGCGCAGGCCGCGCACATCCCCGCGCACCTGGGCGCCATGCCCGCCAGCGTACTCACCATCCTCGGCTACTTCGACGTGTGGGAGCCGGGCGATGTGGTGATCGTCAACGACCCCTTCGAGGGCGGCAACCATCTGCCCGACATCACCATGATCTCGCCGGTGTTTACTGCGTCTGCCGGCACAAGGCCGGACGCTATGTCCGGCAGCGGCAAGCCGGACTTCTTCGTCGCCAGCCGCGCGCACCATGCCGACGTGGGCGGCATGACGCCCGGCTCGCTGCCTCTTTCCACCGAGATTTACCAGGAAGGCATCATCATCCCGCCGGTCAAGCTGTATAAGCGCGGCGTGCTCGACGCCGACCTGCTGCGCGTGATCCTGCGCAACGTGCGCACGCCGGACGAACGCCGCGGCGACATCGCCGCGCAGCGCGCCGCCGCAGCCGTGGGCGAGCGCCGCCTGCGCGAGATGGCGGACGCTTTCGGCTTGGACGAGGTGATGGAGTACACGGCGCATCTGCAAGCGTACAGCGAACGGCTGACGCGCGCCGCTATCGAGAGTTGGCCCGACGGCGTCTATGCTTTCGAGGACGTGATCGAACTGGTGGAGAACGACCACGTGTCGCTGGTGCCGATCCGGGTGACGGCGACGATTGCCGGCGCAGAGGTCACCTTTGACTTCGCGGGCACGGCCCCGGTGATGCACGGCTCGCTCAACGCCGTGATCGCCATCGCGCAGTCGGCCTGCTACTACGTGGTGCGCTGTCTGGTGGGCGACGAGGTTCCCATGAACGGCGGCTGTTTTGCGCCGGTACACGTCGTGGCGCCGGAAAACACGGTGGTCAATGCGTTGTCGCCCGCGGCGGTCGCCGGCGGCAATGTGGAGACCTCGCAGCGTATCACCGACGTCGTGCTGGGCGCGCTGGCGCAGGCGCTGCCCGAGCGCATCCCCGCCGCCAGCCAGGGCACCATGAACAACGTCACGATCGGCGGCATGCTCGCCAACGGCACGCCCTTCGCCTACTACGAGACGATTGCGGGCGGCATGGGCGCGAGCTGCACGAGCGACGGCCCCAGCGGCGTGCAGGTGCATATGACCAACACGCTCAACACGCCGGTGGAGGCGCTGGAGCTGGCCTATCCCTTCCGCCTGGAGCGCTACAGCCTGCGCGCCGGCAGCGGCGGGGCGGGCCTGCACCGCGGCGGCGACGGCATCGTGCGCGAGTACGTCCTCCTCGCCCCGGCGACGGTGACCATGCTCAGCGAGCGCCGCGCCGTGGCCCCGTGGGGCCTGGCGGGCGGCGAAAGCGGCCAAGTGGGGCGCAATCTGCTTTATCGCGCGGACGGCTCTGTCGAGGAGCTGCGCTCCAAGTTCACGCGGCGCGTGCTGCCGGGCGACCGTCTGCGCATCGAGACGCCCGGCGGCGGCGGCTGGGGCACGCCACCCGCAACCTAGCGCCGGCAGACGCGCAGTCGAGAGGCGTAGTAGAGGAGGCAAGCCATGGATCTCTGGAGCAGCTGGTTCTTCAATAGTTGGATAGACTTGCTGCGCGTGATCGTGATCGGCATCTGCGCCTACGCCGGGCTGATCCTTTTTTTGCGCATGTTCGGCAAGCGCACCCTGAGCAAGATGAACGCCTTCGACCTCGTGGTGACGGTTGCCATTGGGTCGATCTTGGCGACGATCCTTCTTTCCAAAGAAGTGTCGCTGGCGGAAGGCATGACCGCCTTCGCTGTGCTGATGATCCTGCAATTCGCCATTACCTGGAGTTCGCTGCACTGGAACTTCGTCAAGCGCCTGGTTAAGGCCAACCCGCGCCTGTTGTTTCACCGCGGCGAGTTTCTGGACGAGGGCCTGCGCCAAGAACGCGTCACGCGCGAGGAAGTGCTTGCGGCTATCCGCGCACAGGGTATTGCCCGCCTCGATCAGGTCGCCGCCGTGATATTGGAGACTGACGGCAGCGTTACAGTCCTCCCCTACCCCGACGAGGGCGCCGCCACAGCGCTGGCCTCCGTCACAGGGGCCTCGATTGATATCCCCGAAATGTGAATTGGTCCCCACTCTCTGCCGTAAATCTTGCTATTCTATCCTTGCAACATTTGCCGCGCTTCTTGCGTCATACTGAGCGTCATCCTTGCGCAACGAGCGGTAAATGGCATTCTCGAGCCTGAAGCCGGCCTAAAATGGCCTTGAAAACGGACCTGTAGCCGCCGTAGGAGAACGGTCCGAGTCAGAGCCGAGAATGATCCAGCAGGCTTCTAGTGGAAAGCCTATACTGGAGGGGAAGAGAAACTTCTAGGATACGCCTAGGAAGATAGCATAGCGGAGGCAGCATGAAATTCCGACACATTATTATCGTGGCAATCACCCTAATCCTGTTCGGTTCTGTGACGGCCGGTGTGATCCAAGCATTGGATGCGCACCCGGAAGCTGTTCACACGATGCCTGCCCTCGAGAATGTACGCAACTACGTGCCCGCCGCCCAGAAGGATGGGCTGAACTACGCCGTGGACGCCGGGACGCTTTACAGCGGCATGCAGGGCGCGTGGACGCAAATCGCCACGCCGAAGGATATTATTGTCTCGACGGTAGCAGTCGACACGCAGCGCGATAATACGCTCTATATCGGCGCCGCCAACGAAATGACGCTCTTCCGCTCGCAGGACGGCGGCCAAAACTGGCTGCGCGTGCTGCTGAGTGAAGAGGCGGGCGGCATCACCGCTTTGGCGCTCGACCCGATCCAGCGCCTGGTCTACGCCGGTACGGACACGGCGGGCCTCTTCCGCCTGCGCGACGTCGGCTCCAGCGTGGTGCTCAACAGCCAATTGCTGATTGACGGGCCGGTGCGCGAGATCGCCGCGGACCCGAACGGCGGCGGCCTGGCCTTCGCCCGCACGGACAACGCTCTCTATCGCGCCGAGAACTACGGTCTGACCTGGTTAACGGTGGACAACTTGCAGAGCAGCCCCACGGCTTTGGCCGTCGCCAACACCATCCCCGCTACCTTTTATGTCGGGACGGCTGACCGCGGCGTGCTCGCCAGCACGGACGGGCTGAGCTGGTCGATGGCGAACAATGGTCTGGGCCTCGTGCCCGGCTCGCGCTTGCACGTGGATGCGCTGGCTGCCGACCCGGTGGAGCCTGGCCTGGTCTACGCCGCCACTAGTTATCTGTACGGCAGCACCGACCTACACCAGACGCCCAGCCGCGTCGCAAGCAGCATGGGCGCCGAGCAGGAGTGGACGACGCTGGTAGAGGAGACGAACGTTTCCGTCGCCCAATTGCTGCCGGTCAGCGGCTATGCCGGTTCGCTCTACGCGCTGACGACGACGTCACGCAGCCCGATGGCTTTGGGCGAGGCGCCGATGCCTACCGCCGCCGTGGCTGAGGTCGAGGCCATCACGGCGCCGGTCGCCGAGGCTTCCGCCGCCGCGAACAGCTTCACCGCTGTGCTGGCTTGGCTCGTCGCCGGCTTGGCTGCGATTGCACTGCTCTTCGCCGCCGCCTATGACGTGAACATGCGCCGTCGCACGGCTCCTGCCACACGCAACACGCTTGAGCCGCAGCCGGTGCAGAGCAAGAGCTAAACGCTTTGCATAATCAATTTCGATAAAACAATGCCGGCCCCAATTTGTTCTTGGGGCCGGCATTGTTTTAATGCGTGGTGATGTCGGGCTGCACAGGCGCTAGGCTCGAGGCGGATGTGCAGTCGTCCCATTGGCGCGCGGCAGCCACTGCGTTTGCCAGCGCGTTTCAATGCCTTGTCGCCAGCTTTCGGCGGCAGCCTTCAGTTCGTCGCGCAGCTGCGGATAGGCGTCCTGTAGATTGTTGCGTTCGCCTGGGTCCACGTCCAGGTTCGCTAGGTGTACGGCGTCTTGCGGCGGCGCGCCCTCAACCAGCCGGCCGTTCAGCACCAGTTTCCACGGCCCTTGGCGCACCGCGGTTTGCTGCTCCATCTCCCAAAAGAGGCGTGCGTGCGGCGACGGCTTGCCTTCGGTGACCATGGGCAGGATGCCGGCCCCGTCCATCTCGAAGTCGCCGGCATCGACCCCCGCAGCCTCCAGCAGGGTGGGCAGGATGTCCATGGCCATG
>JBBSBO010000339.1:0-4205 GCA_038251215.1 Caldilineales bacterium | reverse complement strand
CGGCCTCCGCCTTGGCCCAGCTCTTGCTGCCCTCATACAGGCCGACGCGCACGTCCACGCCGCTGTCCTGCAAGTTAAGGGCGTGGGCATGGCCCTGGCTGCCATAGCCGATGATCGCGATCTTCTTGCCCTGCAAGAGAGACAGGTCCGCCTGGTTTTCGTAATAAATCTTTGCCATGAGATGCTGTGACCTTCCATTATACTAAGTTGGCTGGAATCGTTGCAGAAATTGAATCAAGGATATTGATTGGTACATCTTCCAGGAAGCAAGCAGCTTCCTGGAAGATTTTCGAGCGTAATCCTGGGCGCCTAGACGCCGCCGGTTTTCTGTCGTTCCTCGTACATGTCCTCATAGCCGTTGGCGCGCGCCCGCCACACAGCCGTGCTACGTTTTTGCCGGCGCTCGGCATTGCCGCGCACCAGCGCCACGCGCCCCGTGCGCACCATCTCGACGATGCCGAAGTTGCCCAACAGCTCGATCAGCGAGTCGACGCGATCTTCCGAGCCGACGATCTGCACGACCATGCTGTCCAGGGCCACATCCACAATCTCGCCGCGGTAGATGTTGACCATCTGCACGATCTCGGAACGCGTCTCAGCGTTGGTCTGCACGCGGATCAGCGCCATCTCGCGGATCACGGAGGGCTTGTCGCTGATGTCCTCCACTTGGATCACATCTACGACTTTGCGCATCTGGCTGATCACTTGGTCGACCATGCGGTCGTTGCCGTCCACGACAAAGGTCATGCGGCTGATGCCCGGCGTCTCGCTGTGGCTGACTTGCAGGCTGTCGATGTTGAAATTGCGCCGGCGCAGCATGCCCGAGACTCGGTTGAGCACGCCGGGTTTGTCGCGCATCCACGCGACGAGTGTATATTTCATGGTCTCTTCTCTCCCTTTTGGCTTGGGCGGCTCCGGTCAGTTGCTCTGACCGGTTGCTCTACCCGGCTGCTCTTACCAACTCGGTTCCACACCGCTGAATCCCTGCACCACGCTCGTCTTGGGGCGGCGGATCATCTCGTCCACCGCCGCGCCGGACGCCACCATCGGGTACACGTTGACTTCTTCCTTGACGCGGAAGTCGATCAAGAACGGTCCCGGCGTTTCCGTCGCCTGCTTGAGCGCGGCGGCAACGTCTTCCGGCTTGCGCACCGACAGGGCGGGGATGCTGTAGGCCTCCGCCAGCTTGACGAAATCGGGCGACCAGATGGGCGTGCCCGTGTAGCGCTTGTCATAGAACAACTGCTGCCACTGGCGCACCATGCCGAGGAAGCCGTTGTTGATGATGGCAATTTTCACCGGCAGGTCATGCTCCTGCTTCAACACGGCCAGCTCTTGCAGCGTCATCTGGAAGCCGCCGTCGCCCACCACGGCCCACACCAACCGGTCAGGATAGGCCATCTGCGCGCCGATGGCTGCGGGCAGCGCATAGCCCATCGTGCCCAGGCCACCGCTGGTGAGTAGTTGGCCGGAAAGTTCATGCACGAAGTATTGGCTTTCCCACATCTGATGCTGCCCCACGTCGGTCACGATGATGGCGGGGCCGCGCTGCGCTTCTTTGGTGCTGTGCCACAGCTGGCGGATGACGTAGGGCGGGATCAGTTGGTCGACCTCGTAGTTGATGATGTCGGTCTGCCCGGAGTCATCACGCCACACGTTCACCTCTTGCAGCCAAGTCTCGTGCCGGCGCGCCTCGATCATCGAGAGCAGCGCGGGCAGCGTCTCGCCCAGGTTGCCGACCACGGGCAGGTCGGGCACGACGTTTTTGCCCACCTCGGCCTTGTCCAGCTCGAAGTGAATGATCTTGGCCTGCTTGGCGAAGCGGTCCAGGCTGCCGGTGATACGGTCGTCGAAGCGCATGCCCATCGCGATCAACACGTCGCAGTTCTGCACGGCGCGGTTGGCATAGGCTTCGCCGTGCATGCCGCCCATGCCCAGGCTCAACGGGTGCGATTCGGGGATGTCGCCCGCGCCCAACAGCGTGGTCACCACCGGGATCTGGGCGCGCTCGACCATCTCGAGCAGCTCGCGGCTGACGCCCGCCAGGTGGATGCCGTGCCCCGCCATGATCAGCGGTCGCTCGGCGCGGTTGATCATCTCCGCCGCCTGGCGCACCTTGTCCATGTCCACATTCGGCCATGGCTCGAAGCCGGGCAGATCGATCTCCATGTCATAGCGGAAGAGGCCCGTGGCGTTCTGCACGTCCTTACAGATGTCCACCAGCACGGGGCCGGGGCGGCCTTCGCGCGCCACATAGAAGGCTTCCTTCAGGATCATGGGCAGTTCGTTGACGTCGGTGACAAGATAGTTGTGCTTGCACACCGGCTGCGTCACGCCCACCACGTCGGACTCCTGGAAGGCGTCCGTGCCCAGCAGGTTGGTGGACACCTGGCCCGTGATCGCCACGATGGGCACGCTGTCCATCAGCGCAGTCGCCAGGCCGGTGACGAGGTTGGTGGCCGCGGGGCCGCTGGTGGCGATGCACACGCCCACGCGCCCGGTGGCGCGGGCGAAGCCGTCCGCCATATGCGCCGCACCCTGTTCGTGGCGCACCAATACGTGGTGGATCTTGCCTTCCGCCTCGTAGGAAGAGAGGGCGTCGTAGGTGGGCAGAATGGCGCCGCCCGGATGGCCAAATACGATGTGAACGCCCTCGCGCACAAGGGCTTCCCACACCATCTGCGCGCCGGTCATGGCGATTGGCTCTTCCGGCGCCGCGGCCTGGCGTCCGTCTTGCTGCGATTCGGTCATGGCACGTTCTCCTTAACCTTCCTTGGACTAAAAAGACCCTTCCCTGGTTGGGAAGGGTCTACAGTGACCTATCGGCGCTGCGACAACTTCAGCCCTAAGGCGCTCCTCCAACCAGCATCGGCTTCCGGCTAATAATGACAGCCGGAAGCTCTACAAGTACCAGAGATACAATGACGGTTGAAACAGAGTCGAAAAGACCCAGGCCGAAAAGACTCATTGGACAGACAGCCTAACTATAAGTTGCACTGAAAGAAGTTCACGCTGGTAAGCGCACAATGCACAAAGGCAAACCGACACTTTGCCTAAAAGCTGGTGGAAAGTATACCGAACGTTTCCCCTGCTTGTCAACTGGCATTTATCGTTGCGCGCCGGATGCGGTTGGGTTGCAAATCTTCGAGGAAGCTGCGAGCTTCCTCGAAGATAGATAAGCCACCCCAGCCCTATCCTTGCGACGACTCGCTCGCGCCCGTATGCACGGGGACGCCGCCCTGCGCGGCTGAGGCCTGGATCGCGTCCCACAATTGCGCCATGCGCAGCCCGATTTCCGGCGGGCAGGGGTTGGGCAACTCGCCCGCACGCACCTTGAGGAACTGCTGCCACTGGCCCAGCGAAGCGGGCGTGCGGACGGGGCGCAGCGCCGTCTGGCCCGCGCGCTGCACCTGCAAACGCTCGCCCCACATGCCCGTGCGCAAGATGCCCTCGGTGCAGAAGACGCGCACGTCCGAGGCGCAGGTGCGCACGGTGTCGCCGCAGCCGTTGATCGTGACGAGTACGCCCGAGCGCGTCTTCGCCATGATCACGCCCAGAATATCCACCGGCGTGCCGCGGTTGTCCAGCCAGGCGGCCACCTCGACAAAATCCTCGCCGGCCAGGTCAACCACGGTGTTGAGCGCATGGGCGCCCGTGTCGAAGAGGAAGCCGCCGCCCGCCATTTCGGGGACCTGCCGCCATTTGCCCGTGGTCGCCTGCTTCCAGTTTTGCCAGACCACGGCGCTGATGTTGAGCATCTCGCCCAGCTCGCCGGCGCGCAACATGCGCGAGGCCTTGCGGACCTGCGGCGACAGGCTGCCGTTGAACGAAACCACCAGCAGGCGGCCCGTGCGGTCGCGCGTTTCGATCAGGCTGGCGGCCTCGGCGGCGTTCATCACCATCGGCTTCTCCAACAGCACATCCACCCCGGCCTCCATACAGGCTTTGGCCTGGTCGTGGTGCATGGCGTGGGGCGTGATGATAAAGACGGCGTCCAGCCGGCCTGCGTAGTCTTGCAACAGCTTCTCCAGGTCCGGCTCATTCGGCGGCGGCGTCACGCCTGCCTCTTCGAAGGCCTGGCAAAAGGCCGCGTAGGCCGCCGCGGACGGCTCGCACGTGGCGACGATCTGCGTCGTAGCCTGCTGCTGCAAAATACGCGTCACATGATGGCGCGCCATGCCCCCACACCCAACCATCGCCATGCG
>JBBSBO010000338.1:0-4213 GCA_038251215.1 Caldilineales bacterium | reverse complement strand
GCCTGTCCCACACCGCCAGCCCCCACCCGGCCACGAGCAGGCCAACCACCGTGTATTGCTGGACAAAGAGTCGCGCCCAGCCGGTGAGGCGCGTCAGCGCTTCGGGCACGGTCATGGCGGCCATATAGCGGCGATAGGCGGCGCCGCTCACCAGCCACCACAGGCCGCTCCACTGATCGGGATAGCCCCAGTTGACCGGCGGCAAACTCTCGCCTCCGCCCGCGGCGCGGGGGATGGTGGCGTAGAGCAGCGTCAGCGCCGATGCGCCGCACAGTACGGCCAACGCAGCGGGCTGGATCCGGCGCGGGCGCGCCGCCTGTCGCCACAACCAGTAGCCGGCGGCAGGCAGCAACAGCGCAAAGGTCAGGTGGTTGGCAAGTCCTAGCGCTATCACGAGCGCGGCGGGGAGCAGGCGTTGCGGCTGCGCCAGCAGCGTCCAGGCCAGCAGCGCGGCCAAGAGCATGTGCAAGGCATAGACCTCGGTGATCAGCGCCTGGCTCCACTGCAACGGGCTGACCGCCCACAATAGGGCCGTGCCCAACGCGATCGCGTGGCGCGCGGTGCGTGGTACGCGATCGCGTAGCAGCGGTGCGCGCAGCAGATGCAGGACGACCGCGACCGTTACGCCCGCGGTGAGCGCAGCGCACAACGCGCTGAACAGATTGCCCAGGCGCGCGGGGTCGGCCTGGGGAACCAGCCACTGGCCCAGGCGCAGCCAGCCTTGCAGCAGCGCCATGTACAGCGGGTAGCCGGAGGGGTGGGGCACGCCGCCCGTTATGGCCGCGGCAAGCAGGTCGCCACCGTCGGCGCCGAAGTGCGCCCAGGTGAGGCCGGGCGCAGCCGTGGTCGCATAGAGGCCAAAAGCAAGCCCTGTGGCAAGCAACGCTGTCAGGGCTGCTTGCCACAGGGCATCGGGCTGTGCGGGGGGCTGCGCATAGGGCAGGGCGGCGGCGGGCGGCGGCTTTCGCCTAGACGCCCGATGTCGCTTCATAAACGCATCGCCGGGGAGTGACCGGCAGACAAGCTGCGCACGCGTTGACCTCTATTGGGAATCTATTATTGGGAATCTATTGGAAATCCGGCAACGACGCCGGCGGCATGCCGACGGACAAGGCTGCGGTCGTGTAGGCCGCGTTGCTGCCGCGCACAGCCGCCAGGTTGTCGAAAACCTGTCCATCCTCCACGTCCTCGGATACCTGCACGCTGATGACGGCCTTGACGCTGCCATTGGCCGGGATAGACTCCCAGCGCACCAGGATCAGCGTGGCGCCTTCGGGCGTGGTTTGCTCGCTCACCTGCCCGTTGCCTGTGGCGGATGCCTTGACCAATTCAAACTCTACCGGCAATTGATCGCTCAACCCTACGCTGGTCGCGGCCGCGGCATTCGGGTTGGAGATCTCCAGCACGAGGTCGGCGGTTTGGCCCTGCCAGATCATGGCGGGCGCGAGCGAGAGGTCCAGCGCGAGCGGCAGTTTGGCCTGCGCAGCATTGGCCTGCGCGGGGGTGGGGTTGGCTGCTGCTGCCGTCGCGGGCTTCGCCTGGGCATTGAAGAGCGGGATCAGGTTGGCGGACTGGTCGCGGTCGAAGTTCGGCTCCAGCAACTGCGCGCTGACCCAGCCTTGATCGCTCGTGCCGGCGATGCAGCAAATAAGCCACCACGTATTGGCGTCGTTGCGCGCCGCCACCTGTACTACTTCACCGGCGCGCAGGATGCCGACCGACGCGAAATCAGGGCCAGGGCCGCTGCGCACGTTCAGCGTGGCAACCGTCACCTTTGCCGTCAGATTGGTCGCGGGCGCGTCCGAGGGCAAGAAGAAGACAGGCGGCGGCTCGACGGCGCCTGCATTGTCCTGATTGCCGGCATTGTTATTGCTGCCGCTATCCCCATCGTCGGGGCGTGGCGTAGCTGTGGCGATGGGGTCGGCGCCCGGTTGGGGCGTCGGCTTGGGCACGGTCTGGTAGACGTTGGCGGCGGGCGGCGCGGCTTGAGCAGGCGTGACTGCCTGCGCGCCCCACGCGGCCAGCAGCAGGGCGATCACTGCGCCGGCGACCCAGTAGTGGCGCAGGCGGCTTGCCTTTGTTTGGGTGCCTTTGCTCGCAGCGTGTTCTTGTTTGGGCGAATTGTGCATAGAGTATCTCCTCGACTCTTAATCTTCGGCTTCAGGCATTCAATATTCTGCAATGTTCAGAATCTAGCGCTTTGAATGTCGTACGCGCATGGCGTACGCTTCGCGGCTAGAAAGCGCCGTCCCCGCTTACGATGGCGGGAAGGGTGCGCAACATAATTTTGACATCGCGCCACAAGCTGTAGTGGTCGATATAGTCCAGTTCCAGGCGCATGCGCTCGGCAAAGTGTAGGGCGCCGCGGCCCTGGACCTGCATGGGGCCGGTCATGCCCGGTTTCACGGCGAGCCTGCGCCGCTGGTGATCCGTATACAGGGCGACCACATGCTCTTCTTCCGGCCGCGGGCCGACCAAGCTCATTTCGCCGCGCAGCACGTTTAGGAACTGCGGCGCTTCGTCCAGGCTGATGCGACGCAGCACGCGCCCAACGCGCGTCACGCGCGGGTCGGGCGACAGCTTGAACATCGGCTCCGGCAGCTCATGCAGATGCGCCAATTCCTCTACGTGCCGGTCGGCGCCGTCGACCATGCTGCGCAGCTTGAGGATGCGAAAGGGGCGGCCATTCTCGCCGATGCGCACTTGGCGATAGAAGACCGGGCCAGGCGTGTCCAGCTTGATGGCGACGGCTGCGACGATCATTGCCGGCAGCGAGATCATCAGGCCCAGAAGTGCGCCGGCGATGTCCATGCCGCGCTTGATCGCCTGCTGCCGGGCGGGGATGACCGGCCGGCGCGCGCCGGGCAGCGTCCCCGCAAAGTGGAGCGTGCCCGCGGCATAGCCGGCTCCGAGCGCCAGTGCGCGCACTAAGATCATCACCGGCCCGAGCAGGGCGAGCCGCGTGCTGCGGCGCGCCAGCTTGGCGAGAAAGGGCAGGCCGGTGGCGGTAAACAACGCCGCGGTCAAGGCGGCGCCCCACCAGGCCCAACGCAGCCCCTTGATCCACGTCGCCGCTAAGGAAAGGACGCCCAGCGCGGTCAGCGCCGCGCCCAGCGCCATCTGCACTTTGAGCGTCTGCGGCGTATGGCTGTCTTGCACCATGCGCTCCGGGTGCCAGCGCACCAGGAGCGCCTTCCAATAGCCGATGTAATACTTGCGCCGGGCATATTCGGCCATATTGGCGTCGTGCAGATGTTTGACGCGCGCGCCGGGCACAAAGACGAGTCGATAGCCCTTTTGCGCCAGGCGAAAGCTGAACTCCTGGTCCTCCACGCTCGCCGTCGTGAAGATCGGGTCGAAGCCGCCATTCTCCAGGAAGATCTCGCGCCGGTAGCCCGCCGAATAGGTGTCAACAAAATCGATCTGCGTTCGGCCCGCCATGCGATCATAGCGGTCTTCATATTCGGCCTGCACAAAGCGCGGCGCCAGCCCTGGCTGGTCGCTGAGATAGGCGCCTTTGGCCCCAGCCACATCCGGCTGTCGGAACGCTTCTGACATACGCTCTACCCAATCGGGCAGCGGGGCGCAGTCGGCGTCGGTGAAGAGCAGGATGGGCGCCGTGGCCGCGTGCGCGCCGCGATTGCGGGCCGCGGCCGGGCCGGCGTTGGCCTGCTGCACCAGCCGGCAGTGATGCTGCGGGTGGGCGAGCCGCCAGCTTTCCACCGTATCCGCCGTCGCGTCGGTCGAGCCATCGTCCACGACGATGATCTCATAAGCGTCGGGCGCAACGGTTTGCCGGCCCAGCGCCTCCAGACAGCGGCTGATTACGGCGGCGCCGTTGTATACCGGGACCACGACCGCGCACTGCGGTTCGCTTCTGCCGCTCACAGACGGTTCCAAGCTGTTTGCGCGCGCCCTACTGCAGCGCGCCGAGGAAATCCGCCACGACAAAAATGCGGTGCGTGGTGGTGAAATCCGGCCAACCGGTGATCAGCGTGAGCTGGGCCGCGTCGCCCTGCGCCTGATAGGCGGCCGCGGCAGCGGTCTCCTCCTCGGTTGCGCCGGCGATGGCGATGGGGTCGGACACTTCGCTGACCTGATAGACGAACGTCAGCCCGTCCGCATCGGTCAGCCAGATCTCCTGACCCGGCGTCACGCTGCCCAGGGCCAGCGGCGCAAAGATCGCGGCGCCGTCGGCCTGTCGCCCGGAGAT
>JBBSBO010000337.1:0-4218 GCA_038251215.1 Caldilineales bacterium | reverse complement strand
TATGGCCGTTGGCCTGGAAGTAGTCGAGGAAGTCCTGCCGAATTTCGTTGGTGGATAAGCGTTTCATGGTAGCACTCTTCGGCGTTTGGCGTAGCAGATGAGCGTGGCGGAACAGCCGGCAATTATCACGGCGCCGCGCAACAGTCCAGGCTGCTCGCGATCGGCAACACACAAAACCACGCGCGGCATAAACATAACACGCGCGGCACAGTCTCTCTAGACAGGTGATTTTAGGTTAATCTCAGGAGGGTGTCAAAACAAACCAGGATCGACGCGCGCTCTCTGCTGTCATGCCCGGCATAGGGCGCGAATGTTTGCCAGATTCCGCCACGCGCCGCATAATAGAACCTTATGTTGGATCTGCTATCGGATCGTCGACCCCGCCCTGCACCGTGCCGCTGCGCACACAGGGCAAATCGTCATCGAACGGAAGGCGCAGCAGTCTTGGCGCGCAGGGCAATGGCAAGCATGATCGCGAAAACCCGCTTCCCATGCGGCGCGGCCTGCACCGTGCGCGGGAGCTGCGCGCCATGACGACGCCCATGCGCCAACAGTACTTGGCGATCAAGAAGCAACATGCGGACTGCATCCTCTTCTTCCGCCTGGGCGACTTCTATGAGACGTTCGACGACGACGCCAAAACCCTGGCGCGCGTGTGCGACGTGGTGCTCACGAGCCGGCCGGTGGGCAATGACCAGCGCGTGCCGCTGGCGGGCGTGCCCTATCACAGCATCGACGGCTATGTGGCGCGCCTGATTGGCGCGGGCTATCGTGTGGCGATTGCCGAGCAGATCACGGAGCCGGGGCAGGGGCTGGTCGAGCGCGAGGTGCGGCGCGTGGTGACCAAAGGCACCATCGTCGAGCCGGGCATGTTGGACGAAAAGCGCAACAACTACCTGGCGGCGGTCAGCTTCAACGGGCGCGGGACGGCGGCGGGCATCGCCTATTGCGACATCACCACCGGCGAGTTTGCCGCCACGCAGATCCTGGCGGGGCAGCCGTTGGAGGCCGAGCGCCGCGCGGGCGAGGAACTAAGCCGCTTGCAGCCCAGCGAGTTGATCGCCATCGACTGGGAGCCGGCGCAGAGCAGTTTGGTCGGGTTAATCGAGGAGTTGGACACGCTGATCTCAGCGGTGGAGCCGTGGCAGGTGGAACAGGAGACGGCGCGCGAGTCGCTGCAACGCCATTTCGGCGTCGCCACGCTGGACGGCTTCGGTCTGCAACATCAGACGGAGGCCGTGCGCGCCGCGGCGGGCATCCTGGCCTATTTGACCGCCATGCAGCCGGGCGCGCTGAACCAGTTGCGCACGCTGCACAGCTTTGCGGCGAACCACTTCATGACGCTGGACGAGTCGACGCGGCGCAACTTGGAGTTGACCGAGACGATCCGCGCGGGCGACAGCCGCGGCAGCCTGCTGGGCGTGCTGGACCGCACGCTGACGCCCATGGGCGGGCGGTTGCTGCGCCGCCGGCTCAACCAGCCGCTACTCGACGTGGAGGCCATTCGCCGCCGCCATGACGCTCTGGAGTACTTCTTTCATGACACGCAGCGTCGCCTGGAACTGCGCGAGCAACTGCGCGAGGTGGGCGACCTGGAGCGCTGGACCAATCGCGTGCTGCAAGGGGTGGCGCAGCCGCGCGATCTGTTGGGCATGCGCGACGTGCTGAGTCGCCTGGGCGCCATCCAGGCGAGCTATGCCGGCGAGACGCTCGCCGCGCCCGCCGCTGATGGCGCCGCCGAGAGCCTATTGCCGCGCCTGCCGCTGTGCGAGGAAGTGCTGCGCCTGCTGGAAAGTGCCATCAGCGACGAGCCGCCCGCCACCCTGTCTAACCCCGGCGTGATCCGCGACCACTTCAGCGCCGAACTGGACGACCTGGTTGCCAAGAGCCGCAACGCCAAAGACTGGATCGCCAACTTGCAGGTGACGGAGCGCGAGCGGCTGGACATCAAGAGCCTAAAGGTCGGCTACAACCGGGTCTTCGGCTACTACATTGAGATCACCAATACGCACCGCGACAAGGCCCCGGAAGGCTACATCCGCAAGCAAACGCTGGCGAACTCCGAACGCTACATCACGTCGGAGCTAAAGGAGTACGAGTCGCTCGTGCTCAACGCCGACGAGCGGCGGCTGGAGATCGAGCAGCAGCTCTTTCGCGAGGTGTGTACGCAGGTGGCGGCGCGCGCCGCGCAACTGCTGGATTTGGCGGAGGGTCTGGCGCAGCTGGATGTGACCAGCGCCCTGGCTGAGGTGGCGCTGATGCGCCGCTACGTGCGCCCCGTCGTGGACGAGGGGCCGTCGATCGAGATCAGCGCCGGTCGACTCCCCGTCGTCGAGCTGACGCTGGCGGATGAGCCTTTTGTGCCCAACGACACGCGCCTGACGCCCGACGGCTGCATCCACCTGCTCACCGGCCCCAACATGGCGGGCAAGAGCACCTTCTTGCGCCAGGTGGCGTTGATCACGCTGATGGCGCAGATCGGCAGCTTTGTGCCGGCGGACGCGGCCCGCATCGGCGTGGTGGACCGCATTTTCACGCGCATCGGCGCCAGCGACGAGATTCACCGCGGCCAGTCCACCTTTATGGTGGAGATGGTGGAGACGGCCAATATTCTCAACCACGCCACGCGCCGCAGCCTGCTCATCCTGGATGAGATTGGGCGCGGCACGAGCACATACGACGGGCTGGCGATCGCCTGGTCCGTGGTGGAGTATCTGCACAACCACCCGGAGCTGCGCGCCAAGACGCTCTTCGCCACGCACTACCATGAGTTGACGGACCTGGCGGAGCGGCTGCCGCATGTGGTGAACTACAACGTGGCGGTGGACGACAGCGGCAACGGCGAGGATGTGGTCTTTCTGCGCCGCATCATCCCGGGCCGCGCCGACCGCTCTTACGGCGTACACGTGGCGCGGATGGCGGGGCTGCCGACTGCCGTGGTCAACCGCGCCGAGGAAATCCTCGACGACCTGGAGCGCAGTGGCGCAGCCGGGCCAAAGCGGCTGGCGGAGGCGGAGGCGGGGCGCAACAAAGCTGCCGCCACGCAGGTGTCGCTCTTCGCCGATCTGCACCCCGTGGTCGAGGTGCTGCGTACGCTGGACGTCAACGCGCTCACGCCGCTGGACGCCTTGAACCGGTTGTATGAGCTGCAACAGATGGCCGAGCAAAGCTAGTTTTGCGTAATTCCTTGAACCGCCAACCCTGGGTGCTTGCATTACGTACGCCCATGCCTCGCTAAACAGCGCAACCATCGCGCCGTCATAGCGCAATCGAGAAATATGTCAACCGTCGCTTCTGCTTCTGAAGAACTTCAGCCCGCTCCGCCTCCGCCAACCACCGTCGAGAAACTGCGAGGTTTGCCCTGGAGCTATCTCGCCAACTCGTCCAACACGGTGTTTGCCCAGTTCACGTGGTTCGGCTCTACATTCGTGTTGATGCTCAGCGCATTAGGCATGAGCAAAGGGCAGATCGGCCTGTTGCTGTCGCTTGTGCCTTTTGGCGGCTTGATCGCCCTCTTCATCGGCACAGCCGTGGCGCGTGCCGGGTATAAACGGACGTTCATCTTTTTCTACGCCCTGCGCAAGACCTCGACGGCGGCGCTGTTGCTCACGCCGCTGGTGTTATCCGCCTTTGGGCAGCAGGGCATGGTGATCTACGTAATCGCCGTCACCGCCGCTTTTGCCCTCACCAAGTCCGTGGCGGAGACGGGCTATTTTCCCTGGTTCCAGGAGTTTATCCCCAGCTCGATGCTGGGCCGCTTCTCTGCCACCAACAGCGTGTACACTGTGATCGTCGGCCTGATCGCGGTGACGATCGCCGGGTATGTGCTGGACCGCTCGAACGCGCTCTCCTCGTATATGGCGCTGATCGCGGTGGGCGTTGTCTTCGGCTTTATCGCCGTGTGGTCGTATACGCATATCCCCGGCGGGGCGCCCGTGCGCGCGGCACACAAGGACGCCACCCTGTGGCGCGGCATGGCGGAGGCGGCGCGCGACGGCAACTTCGCGCGCTATCTGTTCGGCGCGGCGCTGATCATTTTGGGCACGGCGCCGGTTATGTCGTTTGTGCCACTTTTCATGCAGGAGCAGGTGGGCCTCAGCGCAGGCAACGTAGTGCTGCTGCAAACCGGCGGTTTGATCGGCACGCTGCTGTCCAGCATCCCCGCCGGCTGGGCGTCGGACCGTTACGGCGGCAAGCCAATCATGATCATGGGGCTGT
>JBBSBO010000336.1:0-4223 GCA_038251215.1 Caldilineales bacterium | reverse complement strand
GGCGCACGGGCGCTGGTACGCCAGCTCGATCGAAGTGCAAAACTACATGGGCGACCACTTCAAGCCGCTGATCGCCGTGCTCGCCCCGCTCTACTGGGTCACGCCCAGCGTCTATTGGCTGCTCGCCTTCCAGAGCGTGATCTTGGCCCTGGGCGCCGTGCCGGTCTATCAGTTGGCCCTGCGCCGGCTGGGTGCGCCGGCTTTCGGGCTGCTCTTTGCGCTGCTCTACCTGCTCTATCCGTCCGTGGGCTATATCAACCGCTTCGACTTTCACTGGGAGGCGGCGACCATCCCGCTGCTGCTGGCGGCGATCAACGACACAGACGCCCGGCGCTGGCGTCGCGCCTCGCTGTGGCTGGCGCTTGCGCTGCTCAGCAAGGAGGACATCGGCCTGACCGTGGCTACCTTCGGCCTGTGGCTGGCCTGGCGACGGCAGGCGCGCGGCTATGGCCTCGCCTGGGCCGCGGGCGGCATCGGCTTCTCGCTTCTCGCCATGTTCGTGATCATCCCCGCCGTCCGCGCCGCGCCGTCGGATTCTTTTACGCGCTATCTGTGGCTGGGAAGCACGCCGCCGGAGATGCTGCGCAACCTGCTCCTGCGCCCGGACCTGGTGCTGCCCAGGCTGCTAGGCGTGGACGCCGTGCGCTTTGTCGTTTCGCTTGCCGCGCCGCTGCTCTTTCTGCCGTTCGGTCACACGATCCTGTTGGTCGCGCTGCCCGCCGTGGTCTATAACTTGCTCTCGGCGGAGATGGCTCAGCGCGTCGTCTATTTTCATTATGTAGCGCCGATCGTGCCCTTTGTGTTGGCGGCGGCGCTGTTGACCTGCGCCCATCTCTTTGCCTGGGCGCGGCGGCGAGGCGCGTATTGGCTGATGTGGACGGTGTGCCTCGGGCTGCTGATCTTTACCGGCTGGCATACGCTGCTCTTCAGCAATCCGCTGGCGGACGACGGCGCGGTGCAGCCTGCCTGGGCGCGCCTGTCCAACGAGGCCGCCGTGCGCCAGGCGTTGGCACTGGTCCCGCCGCAGGCCGCGCTGCTGACGACCAACTACTACGGCGCGCACCTGTCCCAGCGCCCGGCCCTCTATTTGATGTTCGAGCCGGGCGACACGCGCGGTCTCGAGCGCGCCGAACTTGCGCTATTCAACACGATAGATTACCGTTCGCACCAACCCTGGTCGTGCCAAGACTATGCTGACGCGTTGCAGCAAGCGTATGACGAGGGCTTCGGGTTGGTCTATAACGTGGAACGGGTCGTGGTCGTGCGCCGCGCCGCCGGGGATAGAGCCGCGCTGCACGAAGTCGCCGCGACCCTTTGCCGGCAGGGCGACCTCCGCCAGGAACCAGCGCAAGAGGCGCAACCATGAGCACACAAACGGCAATTGAAACGGCCGTAGGCATGACCATCGAGACGGCGATTGGCATTGACGTCGGCGCGACCAAGATCGCCGCCGTGCTGGCGGATCGACGCGGCCATGTCCTGGCGGAGGAACACGCGCTTACCCTCGCCGCCGAGGGCGCGGAGGGCGTCGTGGCGCGCATCGCCGGCGTAGCGCAGCGGCTGCAAGCGGCCGCGCCCGGCCCGGTCAAGGGCGTGGGCGTGGGCATCCCCGGCTACGTGGACCCGGCGGCGGGTATCGTGCGCAATGCCGTCAATCTGGGGTGGCAAGAGCTGGATTTGACCGCACGGTTGCACGCGCGGTTGGGCTTGGAAGTGTGGATCGGCAACGATGCCAACGTGCTAGCGCTGGGCGAGTATGCCTTCGGCGCGGCGCAAGGTTGCACCAACTTCGTCTACATCAGCATCGGCTCCGGCCTGGGCAGCGGCATCGTACTCGACGGGCGCGTACTCAGCGGCGCCACGTCCGCCGCGGCGGAACTCGGCCATATTTCGTTCGACCCGGACGGCGGGCGACCCTGCCCGTGCGGGCTGCGCGGCTGCGTGGAGACAGTTGTCTCCGGCCCTGGCGTTTTGGCGACGGCGCGCGAGCATTTGGCCCGCGGCGAGCGCTCCACCCTGCACGACACGGCGGCGCTGACCTCCGAGCAGGTCTTGCAGGCTGCGCGCGCCGGCGACCCCTTGGCGTTAGCCGTCTTTGCCGAGACCGCGGTGTGGCTGGGGATGGTCTTCGCCACCTGCGTGGTGATGCTCAACCCGGCGCGCATTGTGATCGGCGGGGGGCTGGGCCAAGCCGCTTTCGACTTGCTCGTGCCGGGCGCCATGGCGGAGCTGGGCCGGCGCGTCACCGCGCAAAGCTGTGCGCACTTGCAGGTCGTCCCGTCGCAGATCAGCGCCGGCGCGGTGGGCGCGTCCTCGCTGGTGTGGCAGGCCGCGCCCCGCGGGGACACGCAGCCTTGACCGCCGGCGCCCTGTCAGACGGTTTGACGGAGGAGAGCTTCGCCCGCGGTCTGGCGGAACTGGGCAAGCGCGATGCGGACCTGGCTGCGGTGCTGCAACGGCTTGGCCCGCCGCCCATGTGGGCGCGGCCGCCCGGCTTCCCCACACTGCTCCAGATTATTCTCGAGCAGCAGGTATCGCTGGCCTCGGCGCGGGCTGCGTTTGAGCGTGTCTCCGCCCTGGCCGCGCCGCTCACTCCCGTGCGCTTTTTGGCTTTGGGCGATGAGGACTTGCGCGGCGCGGGTTTTAGCCGTCAAAAGGCCGCCTATGGCCGCATTTTGGCCCAGGCTGTGGCGGACGGCGAGCTGGATCTGGAGGCGCTGCACGCGCTGGATGACGAAGCGGTGCGTGCCTGCCTCATGCGCATCAAGGGCATCGGCCCGTGGAGCGCCGAGATCTACCTGCTGATGGCGCTGCGCCGGCCCGACGCCTGGCCCCTGGGCGACCTGGCGCTTGCCGCCGCGGCGCAGGCGGTGACCGGGCTGGACCATCGCCCCGAGCGCGCCGAGCTGGAGCAGATCGGCGAACGCTGGCGGCCCTGGCGCGCGGTGGCGGCGCGCCTGTTGTGGCATCATTACCTGAGCAAGGCTTGAACCAATCACAAACAACCGCGGCATCATCCTGGAGAACTGTGAGAGAACCCTATGGCTACCTGTCTTGTCACCGGCGCGGCCGGTTTTGTCGGCTCACATCTGTGCGAAGAACTGCTCGCCCGCGGCCATCGCGTAGTCGGCCTCGACGCCTTCATCCCCTACTACCCGCGCGCCCTCAAAGAGGCGAACCTGACCGGCCTACGCCAGGAGCCGCGCTTCACCTTCTATGAAGCCGACTTGCGCCGTGCCGAGTTGGAGCCGCTGCTGGCGGGCGTAGATGCGGTTTTCCATCTGGCGGCGATGGCGGGGCTGCTGCGCAGTTGGCAGGAGTTCGAGGCATATATGACGTGCAACGTGCTTGCCACGCAGCGCCTGCTGGCGGCCGCGGCCGAGGTCGCCGTGCCGCACTTCCTTAACATCTCCACCTCGTCGGTCTATGGGCCGTTTGCCACGGGTGACGAGACTTCGCCCCTGGCGCCGATCTCGCCCTACGGCATCACCAAGCTGGCGGCGGAACAGCTCTGCCGCGCCTACGCCGCCAACTTCGACCTGCCTGTGACGATCCTGCGCCTCTTCTCGGTCTACGGCCCGCGCCAGCGGCCCGACATGGGCTACAACATCTTCATTCGCTCGATCCTCAACGGCGAGCAGATCACCGTGGACGGCGACGGCAACGACAGCCGCAGCAACACGTATGTACGCGATTGCGTGCAGGGCCTCGTGCTGGCCTTCGAGCAGCCCGCCGCGTCCGCAGGCGAGACCTTCAACATCGGCGGCGGCGAGGAAGTCACGGTCAACGAGGTGCTGCACATGCTGGAGGAGCTTTCCGGGCAGACGGCGCGCATTGCGCACGGCCCGCCGCGCCCCGGCGACCAGCGCCGCACTGTGGCGGACACGGGCAAGGCGCGCCGCCTGCTCGGCTACGCCCCCGCCACGCGCCTGGTGGACGGCCTGGCCGCGCAGATGGCCTGGCAGCGGGGGCGGATGGGGCGGTAGCCCAGGATTGCGCCAATCACAAGGAGCCGCGGCTGCGGCTCCTGTTTCCATCGTTAATTCGATTTTCGGCGGACTAGCCGCCGCGGCGCTCTATCTCGCCGGCGCGTAGCCTGCCAGCTTCTCCGCCAGCACATGCACCGGCGGCTCGGTAAGTACGGCGCCGTCGGGGAAGACGATTGTGGGCACGCTGCGGTAGCCGCGGTTGAGCTGCATCACCTTCTCGGTCACTTCTTCGCT
>JBBSBO010000335.1:0-4231 GCA_038251215.1 Caldilineales bacterium | reverse complement strand
TATCATGGCGCGGAGGTCTTGCGCACGTGGCCCGACAATCGTCCGCCCGGCTACTGGATGCCCTTCGACACGCCGCAGCAAAACGCCATGTTCGGCTTTCCCTTCAAAAACGGCTGGAAGGCGGTGGGCGCCCTCTACGCCGCCGGCGAGTTGGACGGCCCCTACGCGCGCAACGGCAAGCGCGGCGTCGCCAACTGGTATACGCGCGGCGAGGGTGACTGTGCGCGCGACGCCCAATACTACATCTTCACGCCGTGGAATGAGCCGATCAACAAGGGCCTGCTCGCCCCGCCCCGCCGCCCCACCGCGGCGGAAGGCTATTACTTGCTTCACATCATCCAAGTCAACGGCGAGCCGCGCCTCGAGATCTACACGCGCGGTGAAATCCCCGCCTCCGCCCCGACGGTACACGACATCGCGGAGTTCGAAGCCCTCTTCGATGCGGATCTGAGCAGCCCGCTCTTTGAGCCGGACGGCCCCGCCGCCGCGCCACACATCGAGCATCCGCTCGACTATCGCTTTGGCGATTCAATTGTCTTAAAGGGGTATACGCTGAAGAACAACCATGTCCGCCCCGGCGACCGTCTGGACCTGACGCTCTACTGGCAAGCGCAGGCAGCGCTCTCTGAACGCTATAAGGTCTTCACCCAGATCATCGACATGGCGGACTACCACAAGGCCGGGCAGCGCGACGGCATCCCCGGCTGCGAAAAGTTCCCCACGGACCGTTGGCTACCCGGCGACATCATCGTAGACCGCTACTCCATCGCCATCGACCCGGCCGCGCCTGCAGGCGAGTATACGCTACTCGTCGGCCTGTACGACGCTCAGGAGGAACGGCTCGACGTGTTTGCGCCCGACGGTCAAACTCTTGGCGACGCGCTCGGCATCGACACCGTTTTCGTCGAGCCGTAGCCCTGCGTCAGGCTATCGTTGCACTCAGCTTCACTCGAACCAGACGGGATTCGTCCAAGCCCGCCCGCCGCGGTCGTCGCGCACGGTAATGCGCGCGTACGGGCTGGAGAACTTGCTCAGGTCCACCGTCACATCCATCAGGCCATGCCCGCCTGCAGAAGCCACCGCCGGCCCGCGACCGGACACGAAGACGCGTTCAACGGGCGAACAACGCACATGCACCCGGCTGCGCCCCTCGAAGCGAACATCGTAGATCTGTGGCCCGGTGCTGGCATAGTAGCGCCCCGCCTTGAGCGATTCGAGCAGCGCATCCGGCGTCAGCGCTTCGCTCTTCACCCAGACCCAACCGCGCCCAAAATCCGCCCTCCCCGTCATGCCGTGAAAATCATCCGCGGCATACACGTCGTAGCGATAGCCCTTGCCCAGCAGCACATCCGTCACGTGCCAGCTGTCAAAACGGTCGTTGTGATCGATCGCGGTGCCGTTATATACCTCGATGGCGTCAACCTCGCCCAGCGACACAATGTCCTGCTCGGTCAGGCTATACCAGCCCGGATGCGCGGCGGCCACAAACGCGCCGGTAGCACGCGCGCGCTGCGCCAGCTGCGGCCCTGTCTCCTCCGACGAGGGAGCGAAATCCAACGGCAGCCCGACCGCGAGAATGTGCCATTTGCCGCCGATCTCGGTAGCCCCGGCATGTAGCTCGGCCCCGATCAGCGTTGTGAAGCCGTCGCTGCGCCAGACCGTGGTGTCCACAATCGGATAATCGTAGGCGGGCAAGAAGTGATCCGTCAGCGCCAAAAAGTCGTAGCCGGCCTCACGATAAAGGCGGCACACGTCCTCGGGCGCGACTGTGCCGTCCGAGCGCGTCGAATGCGTATGCAGGTTGCCCTTCCAAAAGCGTCCCGGCGAATCAAACGGCAATTGCGACATTCATTCGCTCCTAATCATTGTGCCGCCGGCCCCTCTTCATGCGGGCCGGCTAGTTGAAATCGTTTGAGGTCACGCGTTCCGGCTCCAGCGCCAGGATTACCTGTGAGCCGTCGGCGGCTGCGTCAAAGTACGCGCGTGCACTCTCGTCGCTGTCGTGATATTTGCGGATGATGCGCCAACGCATCTCCGCCTGCAGCGCCTCGCCGTTCTCCACGATCTTCACCTTGCCCGTGAACACGACATAGCGAGAATCGCCGCGCCCGCCGTCCACACACACGCTGATGCGCGCGTCCCGGCGCAGATTGCGCATCTTCACCGAACGTTCGCTCGTGCTGATGAACATTTTGCCCCGGTCCATCACATACCACACCGGACTGAGCTGCGCCGAACCGTCCGCATTAAGTGTGGCGACCACCGCCTGCCGTCGCTCATCCAGAAACGCCGCCATCGCCTCGCCCGTCATCGCCGCCATTATCAACCTCCTTTTGAAGTGTTTTTCTTCGCGCCCTTTGCGTCTTCGCGGTTTGCCCGGCCCCTAGAAGAGCATATGGATGATGCTCTGTCCGCTCACCAGCTCGAGGCCGGTTATGAACAGCCGCACATAAATCACGCGGTTGAACCATACCTACGAGAAGCGCTGGTTCAAACGGATGCCCAGCCACACGCCCACGACTGCCAGCGGCGACAGCACCAGGATCGTCGTAATATTGCCCACGCGCAACAGCCCGAGGTAGGCGTAAGGGATCAGCTTCATCAGGTTCATTGCCGTGAAGAAGACCACGTTCGTACCCACGAAAATCTGGCGAGGCAATTGCTGCGGCAACAGGTACATCGTGGCGGGCGGACCGCCGGCGTGCGCCAGCGTCGAGGTAAATCCTGCCGCCGTGCCGTAGACGACGCCCATCGTGCCCGACGGATGCGTCTTGGCGATGGCCTTCGTCAGCATCGAACGCGTCAATTGGTACGCCACAAACACAAGCGACAATACGCCCAGCCCAACCTTGAGCATACGCTCGTTGTCGCTGAAGTAGCCGAAGAAGATCGCCCCCAGCAAAATGCCGACGACCGCGCCCGGCAGCATGAACTTCAGGCTGCGTTTGTCATAGGTGTTGCGATAGTGCCCAATCGAGAAAAGATCCGCCACGATCAGCAGCGGCAGCAAAATAGCGGCGGCATCCGTCACCGAAATCGTGAGCGCCATCAACGGCGTGGCGATGGCGCCCACGCCGCCGCCGAAACCGGCTTTGGCAATGCCTACGAGGATAATGGCGAGCGAAGCGGTAATCCAAAACGCGGTGGGGTAATCGGGAAGATGCACGGGCGCGCTTTCTAGATGCTGGAGGTGATTGGTTTCGCCCAGGCAGAGCCTTGAACGGCGACATGGGCGTTGTGGCGTTGTGACGTGTTGACAATGCGGGTTACCGGCAATCGGCAAAGAACGAGCGGGACAAGCCGCCGTCCTGCGCCTGCGCCATCATGCACGCCGCTCATTCTATGGCCCCTGCACGACTCTGCGCAAATCTATGCAAAACCATCTTCTCGCCCGCCGGATAGAAGTCTACGCGCGGCCAAGCGTTCTTGCGAGTACATCCATGCCGGTCTCGACCAGGCCCAGGTTTGCCTGTGACCCCATATGGCCCACACGAAAAACCTTGCCCGTCAGGGGACCATACGAGCCGCCAAGCGCCAAGCCCTCCTGCCGCAGCGCGGCGTCGAGGCGCTCCCAGGTCCAGCCGTGAGGCACGTGCGCGGCCGTCACCGTAGGCGACGAGATCTCCTCGCGCTCGGGCCACAGCGCCACGCCCATCTCATGCAGGCGCCGCCGGCAAAGCGCCGCCGTTTCAGCATGGCGCCGGTAGACGGCCTCCCACCCTTCGCCCTCCAGCAAATTCAGCGCCACGCGCAGCCCCGCCATCGCCTGCCAGTTATGCGTATAGGGCAAATAACGCTCCGCCACCGCCGTGCGCCACGGCTGCAGGGCATCATAGCCCACATAACCCATCTCGTCGATGGCCGCCCACGCCTGCGCGCTGACAGTGACCATGCTCAGATCGGGCATACAGCTCAACGCTTTCTGGCTGCCGAGCAGACCCAGATCGATGCCCCACTCGTCCACCAACACCGGGACGCCGCCGCCGCTGGCGACAAAATCCACATAGAGCAGCGCGCCCGTTTCGCGCGCGATCTCGCCCAGCCCCGCGATCGGGTTAAGCGTCCCGCTGGGCGTCTCGCAGTGTACGGCGGTAATCAGCCGTGGGCGGAAGCGCAGCGCGGCGGCGCGCACCACGTCCAAGTCCGCCGCCGCCCCGTAGCCGAAGCCCGCCACCTCTACCTCGGCGCCGATCTGCCGCGCCATATCGCCGATGCCGTAGCCGAAGACGCC
>JBBSBO010000334.1:0-4271 GCA_038251215.1 Caldilineales bacterium | reverse complement strand
CCGGCGGGCAGGATTTCCCACTTGACCAGCGGCAGCACCTCGCCGCCGGCAGCTGCCTGGAAGTCGGTCAGGAAAGTCGTGAAATCCGCCTGATTCGTGATCGGCTTGTCCAGCAGCAGAAAGAGCGCGGCGACGCTGTTATTGGCGTCCGGTTGGCGGAAGCCGAGGCCCGTGCTGGCGAGCAGGCCCTCCAGCGGGCCTTCGCCTGCCATCTCATAGGTGACCTCGCCGGATGCCGTGAAGTCGGCGGGGACCGCCAACTCAAAACGGCCGTCAGGGTCGGCATAGGGGACGGTCGCGGCCCCGGACTGCGCCAGCCCCGCCGCCGGCGCCATGAGCAGCGCCAGGCAAATGCAGGCCGCCAGCAGAGGGAGAAGGCGCCCACGCGCGGCGCCCCTGGGATGCGTCAACCGGATCATGAATTGCTTCTCCTTGTGTGGTGCGTTCCTTGTGTTTGGCTTAGACCGACGAGCCGCCGCGCCCGATGCGGATGCCGCGCAGCGCCGCCACGACGGCGACCGTCGCGGCCGCAGCCAGGCCGGCTTCGATCAGGATCACGGGCGTGAGCAGCGGGATGACGGCGACAGTGAGCAGCTTGAGCGCGATCAGCGCGCCGATGACGAGCAGGCTGTTGGTGACCGCCCCGGCGATGCCCGCCGCAGCCAGGCCGAACAGCTCGCCCCAGCGGCGCAGCAGGACGTAGACGGCCCACGCCGCCACGCCGATCAGCATACGCGGCAAGATGGCGACCAGCGGATTCTTGAACAGGCCCGAGGTGTCGAGCAGAAAGCTGGAAAGGCCGAAGATGAAGCCGAGGATCAGGCCGACGACTGGGCCTTCCAGCACCGCGCCGATGATCACCGGGATCTGCACGGTGGTAGCGTTGCCCGGCGGGATGGGGATAGGCGGATAGCCCAGCACCTGCACAAACGACTGCAGGAGGATGATGGCGGAGAGGATGCCGGTGATGACGATGCGGCGCACCGGCAGAAGCTGATGGGGCGGCTGTTCGTGCATATGCCTTTGCCTAGCGGCTTTCTTTGCGCTGTGTACAGATCAAACGGCACGGCGGACCGCGTGCAGTGTGCCGGGTTCGGGGCCATTTGTCAACCGGCAAAAACAAACAACAAACGAACAAACCGCAAAGGCGCGAAGAACGCAAAGGAAAAGCAACAGCAAGAAAAGCCTGCATAAATGGCCCTTTGTTTTTCTTGCTGTTGGCTGTTCTTGGCGTCCTTTGCGCCTTTGCGGTTGATCTGTTTTTACTCCTCGACCTCCATTCCCTCCAGGCGCGAGAGGTCGGCGATGATGTCCGTCTCGCTGGTGGGGCGGTAGCGACGCCACAGGTCAGCGGCGAGGTCATCGGCGTTGTAGCGCACGCCGTAGCCCGCGAAGTAGTCGCACAGGCGCTGTAGGTCGCGCTGGAGGATGCGGCGCGCGTGCGAGTTGGCATAGATGTCCGTGACCTGCGGAAAGTCGATCAGCGTGATCTCGCCCTGCCAGTAGAGAATGTTGTAGGCCGACAAGTCGCCGTGTACCACGCCGATCTGCAACATGCGCTCGACGTCCTCCAGCGCCAGGTCGAAGAGACGGCGCGCCTCTGCCGCGTCCAGCCGGCTTTCATGCAGCGTCGGCGCGGCGCGCCCGCCGTCGCCCACATATTGCATGAGGATGGCATTGTCGCTCACGGCGAACGGCCGGGGCACATGCGCGCCGACCGCGCGCAGCTTCTCCAGCGTGGTGTACTCGTACATCAGCCAGGAGGAGTGGGCGATCTGGATGCCGAACTCCGTCTTCTTCTGCACGGCCTGCACGATGCGCCGTTCGTTGGCCTTGACCTCGCGCCCGCTCGCCAAGAGCAGCTGCCTGCCTTCGCGATACATCTTGTCGTTGCGCAAGTTGCGGAACTTGCGCGGGCGGTAGACCTTCGCCGCCAGATACTCGACGCCCAGCGACGGCTCGGCGCGGCAGCGGTAGACATTGGCCTCCTTGCCGCCCTTGACATTGGCGAGCACGTCCACGATCAGGGCGAGATCGTAGAAGGGCCGAATCGCCTCCAGCAGGAAGGGGCCTTCGTAGCGGGCGGGCTGATAGGTGGTGATGAAGCCGGCTTCCAACCCTTCGGCCTCGTCCGTCAGTTCGCGGATCTGCTGCGGCCGCGATTTCTTGGCGCGCTTGGCGGACGGCGCTGGACGTTGATCCTCGTACCAATCCGGGTCGTGCAGCGCCGCATAGTACTCATACGGATGCCCATCACTGGGCGGGAAACCACTGGACTGAAAATTGCCGGGCTGAAAATCACCGGACTGCAAATCGTGGGACTGTGATGCGCTAACCGCCATGGCGGATCTTCTCTCCTCACAAGAGTAGTGCGTTGCATGGTCAACAGTCGGCGGCATCTGCGTATGAACGTGCGTATGCACGAACCGGTAGATGGCCGCGATATCATCCTATTAACCACGAACGCGAACCGCTTGCGAGGGGGGCGCGCGACGCCGTACAGACCGGTACGGACGGCACGACACGCCAATCCTACCGCCTGACTTTAGGCGGCAAAGGCCGAGTTAGCACCCTGGGACAGAAGAAGGGGAAAGCTTAGGAGACCCTCGGCAGGCGCATTCGCTTCGTGGTGTGGCGGACAATTTCATAGGTGTCACGCTGCATATTGCGCCTCCTCTCGGGCAATGAAAATTATGGGCAATCAAGAACTGCATTCAAACCGCGCTCAAGACATGAGTATTGAACGGGGAAAAGTCTATCACAGATCCTGTCCGCTGTAAAGAGCGGATCGCGGTGAAAAGATGATTTCCGCCGAGGGGCGCGCTTCACCCTCGGCGGCGATTGTATTCTTGCTGTTGAATTCTTGCTGTTGGCTGTTCTTCGCGCTCGTTGCGTTCTTTGCGGTTACGCTTTTCCGCCCTCACGCGAGATCGAGCGCATGCTGCGCTGGGTCAACGCCTCGATGGCGTCCGCCAGATGCTCTGCGGCGATGGCATAGTCGCCGCGCGCCGTGCGGAGGAGGTGCGCCTCCAGCAGCACGTCGGCGTGCGTGTGGCCTGCCGGCGGCTCGAACTTGTACGACGCCAGCTCGTAGAGCTGCCCCAGCGGGTCGCGGAAATAGATCGAGTCCATGAAGCCGCGATCCACCTCGCCGCTGTGCGTCACGCCGCGCTCGTTCAGTCGCTGGGCGACTTGTAGATAGGTGGCGCGTGACACGGTGAAGGCGATGTGGTGCAAATTGCCCACGCCCTGCGGATTTGGCCGCGGGTCGGGGCGCCGGCTCTCGTTCGTAAAGACCGTGACCAACCGCCCGTCGCCGGGGTCGAAATAGAGGTGATTTTCATCCGGCACATCCAGGTTGGGCTGCTCAAAGACAAAAGGCATGCCCAACACCCCTTCCCAGAAGTCAATCGACGTCTGCCGGTCCGCGCCCACCAAGGTGATGTGATGGACGCCTTGCGTTTGCATCCTGCGTGTCATCTCTCGCGTATCCTTGTCTGAATCTTGGTCTGATAGTAGGGCGCGGCGTATAGGCCCTCGCCGCGCCCTGTTTCGCCTAATCCGCTTTGGCGCGCACGGCGGCTTGCACTAGGGCACGCGCCCGCTCGATCTCGTCTTGGTTGATGATGTGTCCCATGCCCGCGTACACTTGCAGCGTCACATCGCCGCCCAACGCGCGCAAGACGTCGGCGGTCTCCTGTACGCGTGATAGTGGGATGTGCGCGTCTTCGTCGCTGCACCCCACCAGCACGGGCATGCCGTCCAGGCTGCCGGCATAGGTGCGCGGCGTATCCGGCGGGCCGATCACACCGCCGCTCAACACAAGCAGACCGCCATAGCGCCGCGCATGGCGCGCCACGAACTCGGCGGCGAGGCACGCGCCCTGCGAAAAACCGCCCAGCACAATGCGCGCCGCGGGGATGCCTGCGGCCTCCACCGCCGCGACCAGCCCCGCCACCCCATGCAGCGCTGAGGATAGCTCGGGTTCATTACGCTCGATCGGTTGCAGGAAGCTATAGGGGTACCAGCTGTTGCCGGCTGCTTGCGGGGCCAAAAAGGCGACGTGCGGCTCGTCCAGCTCCGCGGCCAGCGTCAAAATATCGTGGGCGGTTGCGCCGCGCCCGTGCAGCAAGATCACGGCAGCCCGCGCCTCGGCGAGCGGCGCCCCGGCGCGATAGAGGGCTTCTCCCTGGTGGATTTCCTGTGCGGCGTGCATGGCGTTCTCTTTCTTCTGTCTTTCCGACTGTTTCCCCATCGCCTTGCGGGCGATG
>JBBSBO010000333.1:0-4279 GCA_038251215.1 Caldilineales bacterium | reverse complement strand
CATCGCCCACGACAAGGTCGTCTATCACGGACACGCCGTCGCCGCCGTCGCCGCCGCCAGCCTGGCGCTGGCCGAAGAAGCCGCCCAATTGATTCGCGTCGACTATGAGATTCTGCCGCACGTGCTGGACGCGCGCGCCGCCATGCGCGCCGACGCGCCTATTCTGCATGATGATCTGCGCACCGACGAGCTGGGCCGCAAGATGGATGGCCTCACCAACGTCGCCGCACACGCGCGCACCCAGCGCGGCGACGTGGAGGCCGGCTTCGCCCAGGCGCACGTACTGGTCGAGCGCGAGTTCGTCACGCAGACCGTCCATCAGGGCTACATCGAACCGCACGTCGCCACTGCCGCGTGGGGCGCCAACGGACACTTGCAAATCTGGAGCAGCACGCAGGGCAGCCATGCCGCCCGCGAACAACTCGCCGCCCTCCTACACCTGTCCCTGGCGCAGATCACCGTCGTCCCCATGGAGATCGGCGGCGGTTTTGGCGGCAAGAACGACGTCTACCTGGAGCCGCTCGCCGCCCTGCTCTCGCGCAAGAGCGGCGGTCGCCCCGTGAAGATCATCATGAGCCGCGCCGACGTGCTGTCGGGCAGCGGCCCCGGTTCCGGCTCCTATATCCGCGTCAAGATGGGCGCAGATAGCCAGGGGCGCATCACGGCCGCGCAAGCGTACATGGCCTATGAAGCGGGCGGCTTCCCCGGCTCCTGGGTCAACAACGGGGCCGGGGCCATGCTCGCCGCCTACAAGCTGGACAACGTGCAGATCGACGGCTACGACGTGGTCGTCAACAAGCCCAAAGCCGCCGCCTACCGCGCGCCCGGCGCCCCCAACGCCGTCTTTGCCGTGGAGTCCGTAGTCGACGAAGTGGCCGAAAAGCTGGGCCTGGACCCGCTGGACTTCCGCCTGCTCAACGGCGCGCAAGAAGGCGACCGCCGCCACAACGGCCTGACGCACACGCATATGGGCTACCTGCAAACCGTCGCCGCCGCCAAGCAGCACCCGCACTACCTGGCGCCCCTGGGCGGCCCGCACCGCGGGCGCGGCGTGGCCTCCGTCTACTGGAACAACTGGGGCGGGCGCTCCAGCGTCTCCGCCGCGCTCAACGCCGACGGCACGGTCAACCTGGTGATCGGCTCAGTGGACCTCAGCACGTCGCGCCACGCTGTCGCCATGCAGCTGGCCGAAACGCTGGGCATCCCCTTCACGGATGTGACCGTCACCGTAGGGGCTTCCGACTCCGTCGGCTTCAACGACACGACGGGCGGCAGCCGCACGACTTTTGCCACGGGCATGGCCGCCTACGAGCTGGGCAAGAAGCTGCAAGCGCGCATGGCGCAGGTCGCCGCCGACTTCTGGGAGGCGGACGCGCAAGAGGTCCGCATCGACGGCGATGTGTACACACATGACACACAATCCCCACACAACACACACGCTAACGAGCGCCTTACCTTCCGCGAGATCGCCAAGCTGGTGGGCGACGGCGGCGTGCCCATCATGGCGGAGGCCTCGGTGCATCCGCAGCAGCCCGGCGGCGCCTCGGCGGTACACATTGCCGATGTAGAGGTGGACCCGGAGACGGGCAAGGTCGCCATCCTGCGCTACACCATCATCCAGGATGTGGGCACGGCGGTCTATCCCGACTATGTGGAGGGACAAATGCAGGGCGGCGCCACACAGGGCATCGGCTGGGCGCTCAATGAGGAATACTGTTACGACGAGGCGGGGCATCTGCTCAACGCCGGGCTGCTCGACTACCGCATGCCCACCGCGCTCGACCTGCCCATGATCGACACGCAGATCCTGGAGATCGCCTACCCCGGCCATCCCTTCGGCGTGCGCGGCGTGGGCGAGACGCCGATCATCCCGCCCGCCGGCGCGCTGGCCAACGCCATCTACCACGCCACCGGCGTGCGCATGGCCGAGCTGCCCATGTCGCCCGCGCGGCTGTTCAAGGCGATGACGGCGCAGGGCGCATAAGCGCAAAACTCCAACTCTGACAGCCAAAGAAAGAGCGCTGCGCCGGAAGCTGAATCCGGCGCAGCGCTCTTTGCAGCTAAAGTTGGACTGCTAGGCGGCTACTGGCGATAGCCGGCGACGCGGGCCTCCGCCTCGTGATCCCTAATCTGGTCCGCGCCGATGATCAATTCCACCTGCTTGATCGTGCCTGTAAAGGTCACGCCCCGCGATATTCCACCGTGTCCGACCCTAAATCACGCCCGTCCAGGCGGCTGCCATAACGCCTGGCGCCGGGGACGGCGCTGAGGCCATGCGCCACAATGCTGAGCAGCACGGTGGCGACCGTCGCCAGCACAATCGCGTCGTCCACCGTAAACCCATCCAGACGCTGCAAATAGATCAGCACCAGCACCACCGACGCCAGCCCGCGCGGGCCAAACCAGCCCAAGAACAGCACAGATTCCCATTGCAGCTTGATCCCCAGCATCGCCAATGCCACTGCCCCCATGCGCACCAACGTCAGGCTGAGCGCCGCGTAGAGCCAATAGCGCCACGTAAGGCTGTGCAGCCACGGGACGGCAACCATGCCGAAATAGAAGAAGACGAAGTAGATCAGCAGGTCCACCCAGGCTTCGTCGAAGCGCGGGCGCTCCTCGTGGGACGTGTGATAGGCGATGAGCAGGCCGATACCGGCGCAGAACGCAGCGATGAAACCGTTGCCGTGGATGCCATGTTCGGCCAGCGCCCAGGCCAGCACCGCCAGCGATAACATGGCTAGTTGATAGGCTTGCCGCGCCATCCAACCACGGCGCACGGCAAACACCATCAGCATGCCGCCGAACCCGCCCATCATAAACCCAGCCAACACGCCGAACGCGATCTGTTGCACGGCAAACCACAGCCACGACTGCAAGCCGCTCGAAGACCCGACGATCGCCTGGCCGATGAACAGAACCAAGAAGGGCACGGACAGGCCGTCATTGAGGCCGGCTTCCACGCTCAGCGCTTGGCGAATGCGACGCGGCGCCCATTCGCTATTCACCACCGCTAAGCCCAACGTGGCATCCGTCGGCGCCAGGATAGTCGCCAGGATCGCCGCATTCCAGATCGAGAGATCGCCCAGCACAAACATTCCCATCAGCGCGCCGATGACGATTGCCAGCGGCATGCCCACGGCTAACAGGCGAATGATCAAGCGCTCCGCCAGCGCGTCCTCGTGCAACTGCAAACGAGTGGCGTCGTTGAACAGGACGACAACCAACGTAAGCTCGCCGATCAGCAGCAGAGTGGGGTCGCCGTCATCAAAGGGCGAGATACTGGGGATCTGCGTCTGTAAAATAGGGTAGGTGACCGCCAACAACAAGCCGGCCGCGGTGAAGATCATCGGGGCGGTGAATGGAGTCTTTTCGATGCGTTGTGTGAACAGGCTGAACAAAAACACAATCGACAAAAAGACAGTTGCCGGCACCATGTGATCCATCCCCTCCTGATAGGCTAGGCTGTCTAGTCAAGGGTCAGGATACTGTAGCCGCGCCTTTTCCGTCAAGCAACACTAACCCGCTTTGCGCGCAAAACTCATGCTTGACACCGACCCAAAATCGGTCTATAGTGCCTCCAGAACATTTGTGCTGGAGTGCGCCCCCCGCGCCCTGGATCTGGACAAGGAGAAACCTATGAGCGGAGTACGCGTACTCGTCGGCACGCGCAAAGGCGCCTTTATTCTGAGCGCAGATGGCAAGCGCCAACAGTGGGACGTCAGCGGACCCCACTTCGCGGGCTGGGAAATGTATCATCTGACCGGGTCGTCCGTGGACCCGAACCGGCTCTACGCCTCGCAGTCTAGCGGCTGGTTCGGGCAGCTCATGCAGCGCTCCGACGACGGCGGCAAGTCCTGGCAGGCGGTGAGCAACGACTTCGCCTACGAGGGCGTTCCCGGCACGCATCAATGGTATGACGGCACGCCGCACCCGTGGGAGTTCAAGCGCGTGTGGCATCTGGAACCCTCGCCGCACGAGGCGGACACGGTCTACGCCGGCGTGGAAGACGCCGCGCTCTTCCGCTCGCGCGACGGCGGGCAGAGCTGGCAGGAGCTTGCCGGGCTGCGCGATATCAAAGCCAACCAATGGCAGCCGGGCGCAGGCGGCCTCTGCCTGCACACGATCCTGCTCGACCCGAATGACCCCCAGCGCATCTTCGTGGCGATTTCGGCCGCGGGCGCCTTCCGCAGCGACGACGGCGGGCAGAGCTGGCGGGCCATCAACCGCGGGCTGCGCTCTGAAACCGAACTGCCCGAAGTCGAGCCGGAAGTGGGCCATT
>JBBSBO010000332.1:0-4286 GCA_038251215.1 Caldilineales bacterium | reverse complement strand
GCCTTGGGCGTCTTGCCCCATTTTCGCGGTACGGCCGTGCATGACGGCTGGACGCCCTATGCTCTGTACGACTGTCGCCACGCATTATGTAATGTGCATCATCTGCGCGACCTGACCTATGCACATGAGGAGTTGGGCCAAGCCTGGGCGACGGCCCCACGCTGAATAGTTGCTCTTGTTGTTGCTGTTCTTCGCGTCCTTTGCGTCTTTGCGGTTTGCTGTTCTCTACTGTCCCAAGTAAGGCTCCACCATCGCGCGCTCCAGCGCCAGCCCAGCCCACTCGTCGGCGTGCGGCCCGTCGTAGATCAGCGTATACGGCCCATCGAACTGGGCGACATCCAGAATAGCCAGACAGCGCTGATAGTCGGCTCGGTCCGGCTCTCCGGCCGCGTCGAAATGGCACTTGGCGTGGCATGACTCCGCCAACGGCGCGATCAGCGCCAGTTCTGCATACTTGTGCGCACCGGCCCAATTGCCGAAATCCAGGCACAGACCCAGCTCGCCGCCCTGGCTCTCCATCAGCTCCAGCACCGCCCCGGCTCCGGCGAGGAGTTCGTGGTAATTCTCGGTGGTGAGGCGCACGCCGTGGCCGCGCGCAAAGCGGCACAAGCGCGACAGCGCCTGTTTGCTCGCTTCCAGGGCGCGCGCATCCGCTGCCGATTGGCCGGCGACCACACGCGCGTTGTGCGCGCCCAATTGGCCCGCCGTCTCAATCCACCCGGCGATCCACTGCTGGTCGCGCTCGCCATGCACGGGGTCGGTCACGTCCCCGCCGTCGATCAGCAGCGACCATAACTCCACCTCGGCAGCGTCCAGCGCGCGCCGCAGCTCTTCCAGATACGCCGCAGAACGTTCGGGCAGGTGGAAATGACAGATCTCCAGCGTATGAATGCCGAAGTCGGCCAAGCGGCCCGGCAGATCGAGCAGCGAGACCGCGCCTGCCGCCACGGCGAAGTCGCCGTCGGCGCGCGCATGGCCCGGCCCGTAGGGCGACGGGCGGCCTAATGTCCGGTGTAGGCTCCACGTGGAGACAGAAATACGCCGCTGTTCAGCCATTGCGTTCCCCCCTTCTGCCCGGCTCGCGCGCGGCGCGCCTGAGCAACCCGTCCAGTCCAATTCGCTCGATGCACTTCTCACGTGTGGCATCTACCAGGAAGCCGGCAGCTTCCTGGTAGAACTGACGTCCTTACGCGCGCGCAGAACTCTGCGCAATATACTGGCGCACGTCGATCATATCCGGGTGCAGGACCGCCTCGTCGTCCGTCACTGCGACCGTTTTAACCACTCCCGGCTCCAGATCGAAGAAGTTATCGCTAAAAGCCGTCGTCTCAAGGCCGGTCGACAAATGCACGAAGTAGGCGAATGCGCCGGCACGCAGGCGCACGGTCAGGTGATGCGGGTCGATCTGCTCGAACTCCGCTTCGACGAAGACGGGCGGCAACTCCAAATCCTTGATGTCCGCCAGGAAGGTGCGGTTTCGCGGGATAATGCTGCCGCTGACGGACACGAAGCGATCCGTCCCACCTTCAATCGGCCCGCGCCAGACCTCCTGGCTGCTATTGGGCGCGATAACTACGTCCAGCGCATGGCTCCATAGCACTTTTCCATCGAAAGCGAGCAAGCGCAGATCCAGCCGATCGCGCACCTCTTGCAGCGTGTCATTCGTCACCCACAGCGCCGCCTCGCCGCCCGGCAGTTCCTGGATCGAGGCAAGCACGGGCGCATAGACGCGACGAGCATAGTAATAGCCCGCCTTGCCAAAGCCGTAGTAGTCGATCACGCTCCAACTTAGAACGGGCCAACAGTCGTTGAGCTGCCAGAAGAGCGTGCCCGAACAGTGCGGTTTGCGCCGGCGGAAGTGTTCGATGCCGAACTTCAGCCCCTCCGCCTGCGCCGCCATGCTAAAGTCGATGTATTCCGGCAGCGTTTCGGGCAGCCCGGTCGTCGCCAGCATTAAGTTGTCGCCCTTGTTCTTGGGGTTGTCCTTGTTGTGGTGGTCCATCGAGGGGCTGTGGTGATAGAGTTGCTCCTGCGGGATATTGCGCTGCAACGTCTCCAGCACAGGCGCGGCATGCATGCCGAACTCGCTGACGAAGCGGCTGCGGTCCTCGGCATAGCGCCGATAGGTCACGCCGCTGGGCGAGTGGTCCACCAACGGCTCTTCACCGAAACGCCGCGGGAAATTGCCGTGCCACACGTTCCAGTTGTGGCTATCGCCGTCGTCCTCGCTGTTGTAGTCATTGCCGCCATAAGGGCTGCCCGGCCAATAGGGCACGCGGCCGTCCAGGCGCGCCACTGCATCCGGCAGAATGTGGTCGTAATAGAGCGCGCCCGGCGCAATCGGGTTCTCTTCGTTCCAGCGAGCGCGCTCGTGCAGCCATTGGTTTTCGTTGTTGCCGCACCACAGGGCCATGCTCGGGTGGCTGCGCAGCCGCCGCACCTGATACTCAGCCTCGGCCTGCACTTCGTCCACGAACCATTGCGGGCCTTCCGGGTACATGGCGCAGGCGAACATGAAGTCCTGCCATACCAACATGCCCAGGCGGTCACAGAGCGCGTAAAAGGCGTCGTGTTCGTATAGGCCGCCACCCCAGATGCGCAGCATGTTCATGTGCGCATCGCGCGCCATCGTCAGCAGATGCTCATAGCGCGCCGGCGCCAGGCCGCCCACGAACGAGTGCGCCGGGATCCAGTCCGCGCCCTTAGCGAAAATGGGCGCGCCGTTGAGGACGAAGCGGAAGAAGCGCGTCCCCGGCTCTTCCGGGTCGGGCGACTGATCCAGCTCAATCGTGCGGATGCCCGCCTCCAGCACGTCCTGATCCACCGGCTCGCCGTCGGCGAACAGCTCTACGCGCAGCGTGTACAGATGCGGCTCGCCCAAGTCGTGCGTCCACCATAGGCGCGGCTCCGTCACGGTCAGATAGAGCGTCGCCGCGCCGGTCGCGCCGTTTCCGGCAAACGCCGGCTCGCCCTGCGCCGCCACGCGCTCGCCATCCATCAAGCGAACTTGCGCGCTCAGCACGACGCCTGGCGAGAGGCGTTCGACCTCTACATGTACGGCGACCACGGCCTGCGCGCCGGTTGGATCAATTTCCACCGTATAGAAGTGAACGCCGGTCAAGGCGGCGCGCTGCTGCTTGCGCAACTCCACCCCGCGCCAAATGCCGATCGTGGGCAGGCGCGGGCCCCAGTCCCAGCCATATCCGAACTGCGCCTTGCGCATGGCGACGCGCGGCGCCTCGCCTTGCCACCAGTGGCTGACGTCGAAGCCCTCCAGTTGATCCAGCGGCCGCGCGAAGCGCAGCGCCAGCGTATTGGCTTTGCCCGGCAGCAGCGTATCCGACACGTCGAAGACCGCGGGCCGGAACATGTTGCGATGCCGCCCCAGCTCCACGCCGTTCAACCAGACGGTGGCATAGGTGTCCAAGCCATCAAAGACCAACTGCCGCCGCTCGCCCGCGGCAAGCTCATCTTGTGACCCCAGCAAGGCCGTGCGATACCACCATTCCTTGTCTTCCATCCAGGCGCAGGCCTCTTCATTGCGGTCGTAGAAGGGGTCCTCGATGCGGCCCGCCGCCATCAACGCCTGGTGTACATCGCCCGGCACGGCGACATCGATCCAAGCGCTGTGGTCAAAGTCGGCCCGATGAGCGCCAGCGGCCTCGCCCTGACCGGGGTCAAAGTCCTGAAGTTTCCACTTTCCGAACATCGCATCACTCTTTCTATTCTAGATGGGTTCGTAGTATGTCCAGGGGAAGAACTCCCCGCGACCGTTACGCCGTCGTGGCCACGCGCGCCGCGGTGCGCAGCCGAAACACAAACCACGCCAGGCTCACCGCCAGGCTGATGATGCTGGTCAGCACGAAAACCGACTGCACGGACAATGACCAGCGGTCATAGGCCAGGCCGGCCCATATCGTTGAGATGGATTGCATCAGCGTCATCACGGCAAACTCGAAGGCGAAGACGCGCCCGCGGAAACGGTTCTCGACCAGCGATTGCAGCAGCGTACTCGAAAAGACCCACATCAACCCCGTACCCACGGAGCGCATCAACGTCGCGGCGACGACCCAAGCCAACGTCGGTGCAAGCCCCAAAAGCAACACGCCCGCCGTCAGGAGTACGAAGCTAAGCGAGATCGCGCGCAGCGACTCCTCGCGTCCGTCGCCGATCAGGCGGCGCACCACCAGCGGGCCTACGCCCGTGCCGATGCCCGTGACAGCATAGAGGATGCCCAGCGTAACCGTGCCGCTGCCGCCCAGCGGGAAAACCTGCTGCGCCAGGGG
>JBBSBO010000331.1:0-4288 GCA_038251215.1 Caldilineales bacterium | reverse complement strand
GGTGGCGCGCAGGGCGTCACCGTCGACGCTCGTGGCGACTATTGGTTCGCGCTCGCCTATCAAGGCCAAACGGGCCGCGGCGTCGTGGTTAAGATCAGCGGCGAAGGCGATAGCTTTGAGCCGGCGCTCATCCTCAAGGATATCGCGCCGAGCGAGCCGCTGGCGAAGGGGATAACCAACCCTAACGGCATTGTCACTGACGATGCGGGCGAGCGCATCTACGTATTTTCCGACACCGGCCTCGCCCACCAGTTCGACCTGGACGGCATCCTTCTCAACACATATCAGACCGTTTCCACCGGCTATCGCGGCGTCGTGCGCGGCGATGATCTGTGGGTGGCTGCCTGGTCCGACCCAGGCGCCCTGGCCCACATCCACCTTCCGACCGGCGCCAGGACCGTCTATCCCTGTGTGCCGCGCGCCAACAGCGTCACCGTGGACGAACAGGGGTGCGTCTGGGTTGCAGGCGATCAGGGACTGAGCGTGAGCAATCGCGACGGCGAAATCCTCGCCTTGGCCTCATTCGGCGCGTCGCTCAATGGTCTCACCGCCGGCGAAGGCGGCATCTATGCTACTTCCTATAACAATACGGCGATGCCCGACGACTTCAGCTTACGCCGCTTCGCCCTCGCCTATGCCGTCCGCATTCCAGCGCTTTTCCGTCCCGGCGACGCCTCGCAATGAGCAGACTCACAAGCGCCTTCCTGCGCGGCGAGCCGTCCGATCTGCGAAATCGCGCCCTGCCCGCGGCGTCCTTCTTGATCGCCTGCCTGCTGGCGGCCTGGGCGCTAGCGTCCTTGCCCTTGCTCTGGATCGGCGCTGGTGCGCTTGCCGTTAGCGCGACCCTCGCCCTGGTGCGATGGCCCTGGCTGATCTGGCCCGCCCTGGCGCTGGCGTTGCCCTTTGCCGGCGGCGTGCGCTTTGGCCCCATCACAGCAATCGAGCTTCTCCTTTCGCTCGCGTTCTTGCTCTGGCTTGCCCAAGGCGCGGTCACGCGCCGCCTCCGATTCTACGTCACGTCATGGCTCTTGGCGCCCGCGCTCTACATCATTGTCTTGCTCGTCTCCGCCCTGCACGCGCCCGATTTGACCGAAGCAATTGCAGAAGTGGTAAAATGGGTCGAGTTTGTGGCGGTCATCGCCATCGCGCCCGCCGTCCTGCCGCGCAACAGTGCGCAGTGGCTCGCCGCGGCTTTAGTCACAGCGGGCGCCGCGCAGGCGCTGATCGGTCTTTACCAATTTGTCTTTGCCGTTGGGCCGGAATGGTTCATCCTGTTCGATCGCTTCATGCGCGCGTCCGGCACGTTCCGCCAGCCCAACCCGTTCGCCGGCTACCTGGGGTTGACTCTGCCGCTCGCCGTCAGCCTCGCGTTGTGGGCGTGGGGACGTGTCTTGTCCGGCGACCGACCCGTGCGGTCGGCGGCGTGGGTTCCTGTGCTTTGGGCGCTGTTCTATACCGCCGCGGCTGCGCTGATCGGCGCAGGGCTGCTCGCCAGTTGGAGTCGCGGCGGCTGGCTGGGCGCTGCGGCAGGGTTGCTGGTCGTCGTGGCGCTGCGCAGTCGCACCGGCTTTCTAGTTGCCGCCCTGGCTGCACTTGCGGGCGCGGCGGCCGCGCTGCTCGGCCTGCTCAATCCGGCTGTAGTCCCGGCGGGAGTTCGTACGCGACTGTTGAGCCTGCCGGCCGGCTTCCGCATCGAGACGGCGCTCACGCAGACGGTCAACGATGATAACTTCTCCGTGATCGAGCGGCTGGCGCATTGGGTGGCGGCGCTGCGCATGTGGGAACAAGCGCCCTGGCTGGGCGTCGGTCCCGGCAACTACGCCGTTGCCTACGCCGATGTGCGGCTGCCGCTTTGGGAAGAAGCGCTCGGCCATGCGCACAATCTCTACCTGAACACTCTGGCCGAAAGCGGCCTAATCGGGCTGGCGGCGTTTGGCGTGATGTGGCTCGCGTTGGTCCTATGGGTCTGGCGCAGGCGCGGCCCGGCCAACACGTGGTGTAGCGCCGTCGCCGTGGGCCTCTTGGGGGCCATCGCCCACGCCGCTGTCCACAATTTGGTGGACAATATCTTTGTGCAGGGCAATTACCTGCAACTCTCGCTTACCATCGCCGTGTTCGCCGCGGGCTGCCTCGGGCCACATCAATTGGCCGCCGCCGACCGCCATTCATGCACAAGGAATTCGTCGCTTGACCTTCACCAATGTCCGGCATCTAGCTCGCTCGAATAAAAAGGAAGTCAAACGCTTCGCCAAGTTCGCCATCGTCGGCGCAGCGGGGTCCGTCACGGACTTCACGATCCTCAACGTCCTGATCCAGGTATTCGGCGCTTCGTTAGTCCTGGCGAATACCGTCAGCTTTTCGGTGGCGGTGGCGCAGAACTTCGTACTCAACCGCCTGTGGACCTTCCCCGAGAGCCAGACGCGGCGCGCCCACAGGCAGCTACTCCAATTTCTCGGCGTCTCCCTGGTTGGCCTCGGCATCAACCAATTGGTCTTCCTCTCGCTTCATCACGCGCTGGATGCGTTCTGGATCTCGGCATGGGGCGAGGGCATCGGCTTCACGCTCAGCTACAACTTCGCCAAACTGCTCGCCACCGGCGTTGTGCTCTTTTGGAACTTCACGGCCAACCGGCTGTGGACCTACCGCGGCCTGTAGCCCAGCCATCGTGAACGCGATTGCGGTCGACTACACGCCGGCAATTCGCCAACAAGCCGGTATTGGGCGCATCGTCCAGGGGCAAATCCACGCGCTGATCGCCGCCTATCCGCACGTGGACCTGCGTCTGCTCGTGGTGGGCCACATCACGCAGGCCGAGCGCGACGCCGCCCCGCTCCCGTTGCACGGCACGCCGCTGGGCGAACGCAACATGGTGCGCCTGTGGCATCGACTGGATTTGCGCCGGCCCCGCGTGGAGCGTTTTACCGGCGGGCCGCTCGACATCTTTCACGCCACCGATTTTGCCCTTGCCCCCAGCCGCGCCAAGCGCAAGCTTCTGACGATTCACGATCTCGCCTTCCTTTTCTATCCCGACGCCTCGCTGCCGAGCCTGCACCACTACCTCAACACGGTCGTGCCGCGCAGCGTGCGCCGCGCCGATCATGTGATCGCCGACAGCTATCACACGGCGCGCGACCTGCAAGAACAATGGGCCGTTCCGCCGGAGCGCATCTCTGTGGTGCAAGGCGCGGTCGATCACGAACAGTTCGCCCCCGTCACGGACGCGGCGGCCCTGCACGATCTGCGCCGCCGCTACGCCCTGCACGACCGGCCCTTTCTTTTTGCGCTGAGCAGCCTCCAACCGCGCAAGAACTTCGTGCGCCTGATCGAAGCCTATTACCTGGCGCGACGCAACGCCGCCATCGACCACATGCTCGTCATCGCCGGCGGCAAGGGCTGGCTGTACGATGAGATATTCGCCAAGGTTGAGTCACTCGGCCTCGCCGGCCACGTCCTCTTCACCGGCTATGTACCCGAATGCGATCTCGCCGCCTTTTATAGCGCCGCCGACTTCTTCGTCTACCCTTCGCTCTACGAAGGCTTTGGCCTGCCCGTGATCGAGTCGCTCGCCTGCGGCACGCCCGTACTCGCCGCAAATAACTCATGCCTCCCCGAGGCCGGCGGCCCCGGCGCCCTCTATGTGCAGGCTGAAGATGTGGAGGACATCGCCCAGGGCATCATTCGTCTGTGCCGCGACACCGCTCTGCGCGAAAGGCTGCGCCAGGCGGGCAAGGCTCACGCCGCGCACTTCACGTGGCAACGCAGCGCCGAGCAGTTGTTTCAAGCCTACCAGACTGCCCTCGACTGCGAGCCAATCAGGTGATGTCTACCATGCCGGAGCGTTCCCTTCGCGCCAAAACCGTTGACGAGTCTGCCCTCACGCTGACCCAGTTTATGCAGCCGGAGCACTCCAATAGCCTCGGCGCCGTGCATGGCGGCGTCGTCCTCAAGCTCTGTGACGAGTGCGGCGGCATCATCGCGCGCCGCCATGCCCGCCGCCCGACAGTCACCGTCACGGTCGACAGCGTGACCTTCCTCAGGCCGGTCCTCGTCAGGCAGCTTCTGCTCGTGCATGGGGCCATTACGTATGTGGGAACCACCAGCATGGAGGTGGAGTTGCGCGTGGAAACCGAGGACCTCATGAGCGGCGAGGTGGTTCAGACCAACAGCGCCTACTTCGTCTATGTCGCGCTGGACGACAATCACCGCCCCACGCCGGCCCCGCCGCTCACCCTGCGCAACGACGAGGAACGCCGGCGATTCGAGGAAGGCCGCCGGCGACAGCAAGCCC